>CAYYFI010000001.1:0-4971 GCA_964471265.1 uncultured Actinomycetes bacterium
AAATACGTCCGGTATCAATCTCTTCAAGTCCTGCCAACATACGAAGTGATGTTGATTTACCGCAACCAGATGGACCAACTAAAACTAGAAATTCGCCATCATTGATAACGAGATCTAATTTATCTACAGCTGGAATTGGGTTGCCTGGATAGATACGTGATGCTTTTTCAAATGTTACTGAAGCCATTGCTTCTCCTTCCGGGCAGGTACGTGCCCGACGATCCGTTGGATGGAGGTTAATCCAAGGCGAAGATTACGCATGGAAAGACGCGGATGGAAGAGTATCCGATAGCCTTTTACCTCTCATGGAACTGTTCAAAGCCATCGCGCTGGTACTGCTCTTAATCTTTCTGGGCTCTTTCTTTGTGGCTGCCGAGATTGCGTTGATTTCGCTTCGAGAAGGTCAAATCAAACAGTTAAAAGGTAAACGCGGCGCGCGCGTAGCAAAATTAACTGAAAATCCAAATAGATTTCTCGCCGCTGCGCAGGTGGGTGTAACCGTTACCGGATTTCTCTCTGCTGCGCTCGGTGCTGAAAAGTTGGGCATCTTCGTAGAGCCAAAACTTATTAATGCGGGATTTTCAGAAGGAAGCGCCCGAACACTCTCGATTATTTTAGTAACGCTAGTAATTGCTTACTTCTCTTTAGTGTTGGGTGAATTAGTGCCAAAAAGATTGGCGCTATTTAGAACCGAAGCCATCTCTTTGAATTCCTCCTACATTATTGAAGGGATGGCTCGCTTTTTCAGACCAATAATTTGGCTCCTCTCAAAATCGACAGACTTTGTGGTGCGCCTTTTTGGCATCGATCCAAAGGAACAACGCAGCCAGATCTCTGAAGAAGAGTTAATGGAGTTAGTCTCAGGTCATAATGCTTTGACCGAAGAAGAGCGCGAAATCGTGGAAGAAGTTTTTAATACTTCCGAAAAATTAGTTAATGAAGTAATGGTGCCGCGCACCGAAGTTGATTTTATGGATGGCAGTTTGACGGTGGGCAAAGCCATCGAATTGGCAGTTGAACTTTCCCATTCGCGTTACCCGGTAGTTCGCGGGTCAAGTGATGAAGTTGTTGGCTTCATACATGTGCGTGATTTATTAGATAAATCTAATGCCAACCCGAATTCAAAGATTCAAGATTTAGCGCGCCCAATAATGTATTTGCCTGGCACTAAAGGAGTGCTTCCATCTCTTACAGAGATGCGAAATCAACGCCAACATTTAGCGATTGTGTTAGATGAATATGGTGGCACCGATGGCATTGTGACTCTTGAGAATTTGGTCGAATGTTTAATTGGCGATATTCAAGATGAATATGATTATGAAGAAAATGAGATTGGCTCAGAGTCGCATACTGGTGATCTCGAAATCGATGGTCTGACTTCATTGGATGACTTAGAGAATGAAACCACGATTACCTTGCCGGAAGGCCCTTATAAGACGGTCAGTGGTTTCATCATGCATTTCCTAGGTCGAATGCCCAAGGAACGCGATGCGCTAAGTATTAATGGTGTGAAATTGGTAGTTCTCACATTAGAAGGTCACCGAGTTGGCCAAGTGCTGATTTCTCGCGTGGGAGACTAGCGCGGTGAAGCGAGTTCTTTCCGGCATCCAGCCAACTTCAGAATCTTTCCATCTTGGCAATTACCTAGGTGCAGTAAAACAATGGGTAGATCTGCAAAGCGGCCATGAAACGTACTACGCCATTGTTGATCTTCATGCATTAACTGGCGATGTTGACCCTAAGTTGCTGCGCGCTAGAACTTTAGCTTCTGCAGCACAATTAATTGCAGTCGGTATTGATACTCATAAATCTGCACTCTTTGTGCAATCACATCTGCCTGAACATAATCAATTGGGATGGATCATGGAATGTGTGGCATCTTTTGGTGAAGCTAGCCGCATGACACAGTTCAAAGATAAATCATCAAAAGGCGGTGCAGATGGAGCTCGCGTAGGTTTATTTACTTATCCAATGTTGCAAGCGGCAGATATTCTGCTTTATCAAGCTGATTTAGTTCCAGTGGGAGAAGACCAACGACAACACATCGAAATTACTCGTGATTTAGCAAATAGATTTAACACTAGATACGGACAGGTTTTCACTCTTCCCGATGCCTACATTCTCGAAGAAGGCGCGAAGATTTATGATTTACAGGAACCAACTAAAAAAATGTCAAAATCTGCGGAATCTGCAAGTGGCGTTATTGAATTGATGGATGCGCCAGAAATTAATGCTAAAAAAATAAAGAGCGCTGTAACAGATACCGGTCGCGAAGTAATTTTTGATGTTGAGAATAAACCTGGAATTAGTAATTTGATGACAATTTATTCGGTAGTTACCGGAAATAGTACGGACAAAATTCAAAATGATTTTGCCGGTAAAGGTTATGGTGATTTCAAAGGAGCGGTTGCTGAAGCGACGGTTGAATACCTTCGACCAATGCGTGACAAGGCGCTGGAATTGCTGAAAGATGAGAGCGAATTGATCCGCATATTGAATGGCGGAGCTGATAAAGCGCGTGTTTTAGCGAGTAAAACACTTAGTGATTCATATAAAGCGCTGGGAATCCTCGGTTAACTTTCAACTTGCACTTTAGGGTTCACCAAAAAGTAACCAAGAGAATTGCAGTTTCGTTAGAAATTTCCGCTAACCCCTACTAGGCTCCCGATTAAGAGCTATCAAGGCCTTGATAGTTAACCCATGGGAGGAAAATTGAAGAAGTTCACACGTATTGTCGCAGTTGCTGCAGCAGCAACAATGGCAACCGTCGGCTTTATCGCAGCACCATCACACGCCGCATCAAAGGTAAAAGTTGGTATTGCATATGACATCGGTGGTCGTGGCGATAAGTCATTTAACGACTCTGCAGCAGCAGGTCTAGATCGTGCAAAGAAGAAGTGGGGTATCGCTTCTAAAGAAATCACTGTTACTCAGGGAACAGATTCAGAGCGTACAGACAAACTTCGTTTGTTAGCACAGGCGGGTTATAGCCCAATCATCGCTGTTGGATTCTTATATGCAGGTCCAATCACGACTGTGGCACAGGAATTCCCAAATACACAATTTGGAATTATTGATGATGCATCTGTTGCAGCACTTAACGTAACCTCAATGGTTTTCAGTGAAGAACAAGGTTCATACCTTGCAGGTGTAGCTGCAGCTCTATCATCTAAGTCCGGCAAGATTGGATATGTTGGTGGCGTTCGTATTCCACTACTTCAGAAGTTTGAAGCAGGTTTCGTAGCAGGTGTTAAAGCAACAAATAAGTCAGCATCAGTTGACGTTAAGTATGTAACTGAATTCCCTGATTTCTCTGGCTTTAATGATCCAGCAAAGATGAAAGTTATTGTTAAGGGCATGATCGATAAGGGTGTTGACGTGGTTTACTCAGCAGCTGGTGGATCAGGCGCAGGTAACTTCCAAGCAGCAACCGAAGCTGCAGCAGCAGGCAAGAAGATTTGGACCATTGGTGTTGACTCTGATCAGTACCTAACCGCTTCTGCTGCTGAGAAGAAGAATATGTTGACTTCTATGACCAAGCGCGTTGATAACGCAGTTTATGACGTTATCGCTAACGCAGTTTCAGGTCGTACAGTTAACGACATTCTTGATCCAAAGGCAGGTATCTACGGTCGTCGCTATGATCTAACAAATGGTGGCGTTGGCGTTTCATACTCTGGCGGATACATCAACAAGTACAAGGCGAAGATTGATGCAGCAGCTGCAGCAATTAAGTCTGGCAAGATTAAGGTTCCATCTGTTCCAGGAAAGTAATTTTCACTGAACAATTGTGACCAAAGTAGCCCGGTTAGGATTTCCTAATCGGGCTACTTTCTTTAAGATTGACAAGTAAATCAACTCAACGACGAGGAGCATCTGAGTGTCAGTTTCGGTAGAGCTTCGACATATTTCTAAGCGCTTTCCAGGTGTGGTGGCCAATAAAGATGTCTCTCTAAAGGTCCAGAGCGGATCCGTGCATGCGTTAGTTGGCGAAAATGGCGCAGGTAAATCCACCGTTATGAAGATTCTTTACGGAATGCAGCGCCCAGATGGCGGCGAGATATTCGTAAATGGGGCACAGGTAAATTTCAAAAATCCAAACGAAGCTATCGAAGCGGGTATCGGCATGGTGCACCAGCACTTTATGTTGGCCGATAATTTCACAGTCCTTGAAAATATTATCTTAGGAGCCGAACCAAAGAAGAGTTCGCAGATTGACTTTAATGTAGCTCGCGAAAAAATAAATGAAATGGCCGCAACTTATGGTTTGGAAATTGATCCAGATGAATTGGTAGAAAATCTCGGCGTTGGACAGCGTCAACGAGTGGAAATTTTAAAAGTGCTTTATCGCGGTGCAAATATTTTGATTTTCGATGAACCAACCGCGGTGCTGGTTCCCCAAGAAGTAGATGATTTATTTGGCGCACTTCATGGGTTAAGAGAAAAAGGGATGTCCGTAATTTTTATCTCTCATAAACTCGATGAAGTACTTCGAGTAGCCGATGAAGTCACAGTCATTCGTGCCGGTGCCACTGTGGCAGAGGTAAAAGCCAAAGAGGTAACGTCACATAAATTGGCGGAGCTAATGGTGGGTTCAGAGCTACCAAAGCCTGAAACTAAAGGAAATACCAAACGTGAAAATGTGGTGCTCGAACTTTCTGGAGTTACGGTGCCTTCAAAGGGTGCGCGTAACTTACTGACCAATATCTCATTTAAATTACATGCCGGTGAAGTAATTGGAATTGCTGGCGTAGAAGGTAATGGACAATCAGAATTAACTGAAACAATCTTAGGTTTACTTGAATACGAAGGCAGTATCAATTTTAATGATTCTCCAATTAACGAATTAAGTGTTGCTGAGCGCAGAGATTTAGGAATTGGATTTATCCCGGAAGATCGCCATCGCCAAGCGTTAATGTTGGGATCGCCTTTATGGGAGAACCGAATTCTGGGTTACCAGCGAAAGAAACC
>CAYYFI010000001.1:5071-25176 GCA_964471265.1 uncultured Actinomycetes bacterium
GAAGTCACCGCAGAGTTAAATCCCGCCAACACCACGCCAGAATCACTTGGCGCTGCTATGACAGGAGCTAAAAAGTGAATCTCGCTCAAAAATTAAGCCCTAAAAAAATCGGTCTGGCATTAGCTGCACCAATTTCTGCGGCAATCGTTTCATTTATTATTTCTTCGATTGCGCTGTTAGTTACTAAAAAATCTCCAATCGAAGCCTTTAAGACTATGTGGCAATTCGGTTCTACCACCAGTTCTTTGATTGAAGCTTTAAATTCTGCAACCTCTTATTACATTGCAGCGATTGCGATTGCAATTACTTTTAGAGCAGGACTATTCAATATCGGTGTGGAAGGTCAATTGCGGCTAGCAGCATTGTTTTCTATGTATATCGGCGCTATGTTCACTTTGCCTCCAGTGTTGCATGTGCTGGCAATCTTTATTATTGCAATGACTGTGGGTGGTCTATGGGCCGCAATTGCCGGTATTTTAAAGGTAAAACGAGGTATCAACGAAGTTATTTCGACGATCATGCTAAATAGCATTGCGGGTGGATTTAGCGCATTTTTATTCTCAACTTATTTCTCGGTAAAGGTAGAGGGATCAAATAATCTTTCAACTGCTACCTTGCCTGAATCAGGTTGGATGCCTAATTTATCTTTCTTAACTAGCCATCTAGATAAGACCCAAACACAAGGACGCGCAATTTACGGAATGTTTGCGGTGGCGGTAGTTCTAGGCATTGCTTTCTGGTGGATTGTAAATCGAACTCGCTTCGGTTTTGAACTTCGTGCCTCCGGCATTAATCCAATTGCTGCCCGCGTAAGTGGTGTAAATTCCAAGAAGATGATCGTGATTGCCATGGTCTCTTCAGGTGCAATCGCGGGACTCTCTGGGCTGCCAACTATTTTGGCCGAAACACATACTTACAACATGGGATTTAGAGCTGGTCTTGGATTCTCAGCTATTGCAGTTGCATTGTTGGGTCGAAACGGTGCAGTGGGTATGGCCTTTGCAAGTTTGCTCTTCTCATTCTTAGAAGTTTCTTCACGTTCATTAGAGTTAATAGATATCGCACCAGAGACTTACTTCATTATGCAGGGATCAATTTTGCTTAGCTCTGTGGTGGCCTATGAAGTAGTTAGCAGGTATCGCGTGAAAGTAGTCTCAAATGAATTAGCAAAGGTGGTAGCCAATGCTTAATTTAAGTACTTTGAGTAAACCGGCGCGATTAACTGTTTATGCATTTAGTTTAGTATTTGGTTTATCTGTAATCAGATTGATTACTGGAGCATCAGATTTAACCAGTGCAGGAACAGCATCTGCAGCGCTATTACTTTCAGTGCCAATTGCAATGGCAGCACTTGGTGGACTCTTCTCGGAACGTTCAGGCGTGGTAAACATTGGTCTTGAAGGCATGATGATCATGGGCGCTTGGGGTGGCGGATTCATTGGATCAAAACATGGCCCATGGGCAGGATTAGTAGCTGGCATTTTTATGGGTGCGGTAGGAGCTTTAATTCACGCTATCGCAACGGTTGGATTCGGTGTAGATCACGTGGTTTCTGGCGTGGCCGTAAATATTATTGCCGCAGGTTTAGTCCGATATTTTTCAACTATTCTCTATAAAAATGGCACTTGGCTGGGCCCTTCGCAATCTCCAGATGTAAAAGCAATTGGAACAAATGGTTTACCAATTCTCTCTGGCGGAAATCTATTTGGTTGGAATAGTCCAGATTTATTTGGAAGCATCGCATCCAAGAAGTGGTTCTTTATTTCAGATCTTTTTGCAATTCTGCGAGGATTAACTGGCGAAGTTTCATATGTCACGATGCTTGCGATTGCGCTTGTTCCATTTTCATACTGGTTCTTATGGCATACAGCTTTTGGACTTCGCTTACGAAGCGCTGGTGAAGCGCCAACTGCCGCAGAATCACTTGGTGTAAATGTTTATAAGATGAAATATGCAGGTGTGTTAATTTCAGGTGGTTTTGCAGGTTTGGGCGGGGCATTCTTAGCAATCGTCGCAGCAAATCACTATCAAGAAGCGCAAACAGGTGGCCGCGGATATATCGGTCTAGCTGCTTTAATTTTTGGTAATTGGCGACCAGGTGGCTTGATGACTGGTGCGGCATTATTTGGATTTGCAGATGCGCTGCAATTGCGAGATTCCGAAGCGGTACATGCGCTATTGATGTTAGTTGCTGTAGCCATGATTGTCTTTGCGTATATAAATTTCCGAAAAGGCAAATTTGTTTCTGTGGCATTTAGCATGGCGCTCTCAGTTATATCAGTTTCACTTTACTACGGAATTGAACAGCTACCAGGTCAGTTTGTAACAATGACTCCATATGTAATGACACTTCTGGTACTTGGACTTGGTACGCAGCGACTTCGAATGCCAGCAGCGGATGGTGTTCCGTATCGCCGAGGTGGCGGCAAGTAATGGAAATTAACTGGGAAGAAATTCACCAGCGCGCGATAGTTGCCATGAAGAAGGCGTACGCACCATATTCAAAATTTCCAGTCGGTGTGGCCGCGTTAGTTGATGATGGACGAATTGTCGAAGGTTGTAATGTAGAAAATGCCTCATATGGCCTTGGTTTGTGCGCAGAATGTGGGCTAGTTTCTAATTTGGCTACTACTGGCGGTGGCAAATTAGTGGCAATTGTTTGCGTCGGTGGTGATTCCAAATTCCTAGCTCCTTGTGGCCGTTGTCGCCAATTGTTATTTGAACACGGTGGACCAGAGGCGTTATTAATGACACCAGATGGCCCACAGAAGATGTCAGAGATGCTGCCATGGGCATTTGGTCCGGATGATTTGCTCTAATTTAAAATGACCGAACGTTTTACCGCGCCAGAGATCATTGCATTAAAACGTGATCGTAAAGTTTTAAGCGATGATCAAATTGATTGGGTAGTAGATGCATACACACGCGGTGTAGTAGCTGACGAACAAATGTCAGCACTAGCCATGGCAATTTTATTAAATGGTATGGAACGCCATGAAATTTCTCGTTGGACCGATGCCATGATCAGAAGTGGCGAAAGAATGAATTGGTCCATGCTCGATAGACCAACAGTAGATAAACATTCAACTGGTGGAGTTGGTGACAAAATCACTTTGCCATTAGTGCCATTAGTTGCATCTTGCGGGGCCGCAGTTCCACAGTTATCTGGTCGTGGACTTGGGCATACTGGCGGAACTTTGGATAAATTGGAATCAATTCCAGGTTGGAAAGCCGCGCTCTCTAATGATGAGATGTTAAAAGTAATCCAACAAACAGGTGGCGTGATCTGCGCTGCGGGATCAGGTTTAGCGCCTGCGGATAAGAAACTTTATGCACTTAGAGATGTCACCGCGACAGTTGAGGCGATTCCATTAATTGCCTCATCAATTATGAGTAAAAAAATTGCAGAAGGTACAGGCTCATTAGTGCTTGATGTAAAAACAGGTAGCGGCGCATTCATGAGCGATCCATTAAAAGCGCGTGAATTAGCCACAGTGATGGTGGAAATTGGTAAAAGCGCAGGAGTAAATATTCGTGCCTTAATTACTGCGATGGATGTGCCACTTGGATTGACCGCTGGTAATGCACTGGAAGTGCGCGAATCTGTTGAAGTACTTGCAGGTGGTGGACCTGCTGATGTTGTGGAGCTAACTGTGCTTTTAGCGCGGGAAATGTTGGAATTAGCGGGAATTTCTGGCGTGGATCCAGCAGATAATTTGAAGAATGGTAAAGCAATGGATCATTGGCGTCGCATGATCAGCGCACAAAATGGTGATCCAGATGGTGCACTTCCTATAGCGAAGGAAAAATTAGTAATTTCGGCCGAGCAAAGCGGCATGATGACTCGAATGGATGCCTTAAAAGTTGGTGTGGCTGCTTGGCGACTTGGTGCCGGACGAGCAAAACAAGGCGAAGCGCTACAACTAGGCGCAGGAATTGAAATTCATGCCAAACCTGGTTCACAAATTAAAAAAGGTCAGCCGATTTTTACATTGCATACTGATAAGTCAGAATTATTTGCGCGTGCACAAGAATCATTACAAAATGCAGTTGAATATGATTCAAATTATCAAAGACTTCCATTAGTGCTGGAGCGGATTGGTTGAAAGATTTACCAAAAGTTCTGCTGCACGATCATCTTGATGGTGGGCTAAGACCTGAAACAATAATCGAAATTGCACAAGAAACTGGCTATCAGGATTTGCCGACCTATAAAACTTCCGAACTTGCACTTTGGTTCAAAGAGGCTTGTGACTCTGGATCATTAGTTCGCTATTTAGAAACTTTTGATCACACAATCGCAGTAATGCAAAGAGAAGCAGACATTGTTCGAATCGCGAAAGAAGCAGTAATTGATTTAGCAAATGATGGCGTGATTTACGCAGAGATTCGAGTAGCGCCAGAACACTTCACGAAAAAGGGAATGCATTTAGCGCAGGTGGTTGAAGCAATGCTGGAAGGGTATCGACAAGGTGAGGCAAAAACTGGGCTAAAAGTAGGCACCATTCTCTGTGGGATGCGAAACTTAAATAAATCACAAGAAGTCGCGGAATTAGTAGTTAAATATCGAGATCAAGGTGTAGTCAGTTTTGATATAGCCGGTCCAGAAAAAGGTTTTGCCCCAACTTTGCAGAAAGAAACTTTCGATTATTTAAAACGCCACGAAATTCCCTTCACAATTCACGCAGGTGAAGCTGATGGCCCTGAATCCATAGATTTAGCCATAAATGCCTGCGGAGCTAGAAGAATTGGTCACGGGGTCAGAATTATTGATGATTTTCCAAATGGGCGTATCGCTAAACAAGTATTAGCGGAACAGATTCATTTAGAAGTGGCACCTTCTTCTAATTTACAAACTGGAATTGCTGATATTTATTCGCAACATCCAATTAGTCAACTCTTCGAAATGGGGTTTAATGTAGGAATCAATACCGATAATCGATTGATGAGCGATACCAGCATGAGCAAAGAATTTCAGGAATGTCGCGAAGCTTTTGGTTGGGGATTGGCTGAATTTAGAGAGTTGACCTTAAATGCCATCAATGCGGCATTTATTGATGATAAAAGTCCATATTTAAAGAGAATTGGAGCTGGTTATGATCAATTTTAATGATAAAGATTTTCTAATTAATCCATATCCAGATTTAGCTAGATTACGTGCGGTTGGCAGTCCGGTATGGCATGAGCAAACCAATATGTTTTTAGCAGCGAAATATGATGATGCTAATGCGGTCTTAAGAAATAAATCTCTCGGCCGAATTTTCAAAGCAAAAGTCCCAGAATCGGAGTGGTCAACTTTTAATTGGTTGCATGCTGATTCGATTTTAGATTCCGAACCACCAAAGCACACCAGATTACGAGCACTGGTATCCAAAGCCTTTAATAAAAATATTATCGAAGGCCAAAGAGAGACTATAAATAGAATCGTCGATAATTTAATTTCAGAGATTAAAGCCAAAGATGGAAATTGGGATTTAATTGCAGATTTCGCTGAGCCGCTACCAGTTAAAGTAATTGTGGCGATGCTGGGATTTCCCGAAGCTGATGAACATCTGCTTCGCCCATGGTCGCAAGCAATTGTAAAAATGTATGAAGTGAATCCAAGCGCCGAAGTACAAGCCAATGCCAAGAAAGCAGCTGGAGAGTTTGCCGCTTACGTACAGAAATTAGCGGATGAACGAAAAGCCAAACCTGGCAATGATTTGATTACTGACTTGGTAAGAGTTGAAGAGCAGGGTGAAAAACTCAATGCCCAGGAGTTAATAGCGACCTGCGTGCTATTACTTAATGCAGGGCACGAAGCCAGCGTAAATGGCTTTGGAAATGGCGCGGTTGCGTTATTAGAACGCCCGGATCAATTGAATTTATTGCGAAATAATCCGGATGAATTAGCTGCGAGTGCGGTCGAAGAGTTCCTTCGATTTGACGCGCCTTTGCATCTATTTGAACGAACTGCAACTGCAGATACCGAAGTTGGCGGAGTTGAAATCAAAGCTGGTCAAAAAATTGCGGCGCTACTGGGCTCTGCAAATCGTGATGAAGCGCATTTTTCGAATTCCGCTCAAATGGATATCACGCGAGATCCAAATCCACATATTGGTTTTGGCGCCGGAATTCATTTCTGTCTGGGTGGGCCACTTGCCAGATTGGAAATGGGAATTGCCTTACCAAAATTAATTAAAGCCTTTCCAGAGATGAAGATTGCCAGCGAACCAATTCGCCGTCCAACTTTTGTGCTTCGAGGTTACGAAAAGGTAGAAATCTCTTCGTAAGTTGGATAAGAACTTTGCGCGCCTTTTTTGGTGACGCTTAAGCCCGCTGCAATACATCCAAATTGCATCGCCGCAACTTCGCCAAGTGCTAATTTCGCGGCGAAAGCACCAACAAAGCTATCTCCAGCACCAGTAGTATCGATTGCATTTACTTTTATGGCAGGTACTTCGACACCGGTATTCAGATGTCGCACTCCCTTTGCACCTTCTGTTAGCAAAATATTTGCATCAATTTCACCTAGCGCAGCAAATTCAGTCTCATTTGGAATAATCCAATCACAATTAGCAATTAGCTCGGTACTTAAAGTTTCAAACGGAGCAGGATTTAGAATTGTAGTTGCGCCACGTGCCTTAGCGGCTTTAAATGTGGCTAATGTGACGGATTGTTTGATTTCACATTGGCCAATCACAATATCTAAATTAGGAATTTCTTGAATTGCTTTAGTGGCCTGTTCAATATCAATTTCATGATTAGCGCCAGGGATAATGATGATTCGATTCTCACCACTTTTCTCTACCCAAATATGAGCTACTCCAGTTGGCGAAGAGCTACGCTGCAGATATTCAGAATTAACTCCTCTAACCTGGAAGTTTTCGGCAATCGCATCGCCAAAAACATCCTCTCCAATGCTGCCTATAAAGTAAGTTTTTGCACCAGAAATTGCGGCCATTACAGCTTGATTAGCACCTTTACCGCCAAAACCAGTAGTGAATTGCTCACCCTTAAGGGTTTCGCCGCCATTTGGAATCCGATCAATATACGCACTCAAATCCATCATTGCACTTCCAATGACTGCAATAACTGGTTGGTTCACGCATGCAATTCTATGGTAAAAATTCTTTATACTTAAGTGATTATGAAGCCGCATCCAATAATTCTTGATGTCGATACAGGTTTCGATGATGCCTTTGCAGTGCTCTTTGCCGCAATGAACTCGGAAGTTGAACTGCTTGGAATTACTTGTGTGGATGGAAATACCAATGTGAATCAAGTAGTAAAAAACACCTTAATTGTTTTAGATGCTGCTAATGCGGGTCAGATTCCAGTTGCGAAGGGTGCTACTAAGCCATTAGTCGAAGCACCTTTATATGCCGAACATATTCACGGTAAGGATGGAATGGGTGATTTAGGTTTGCCAGAATCTAAGCGGACCCTTGATCCACGTAACGCTGTTGATTTGATACGAGATTTAGTCGAAGCGCGTCCCAATGAAATTACCTTGGTGCCGGTTGCGCCACTTACAAATATCGCAAATTTCATAACTACCTATCCTGAAACTGCTAAAAAATTAAAAGAGATTTGTTTGATGGGTGGGTCGGCTTCAGTTGGTAATGCCACCGCAATGGCAGAATTTAATATCTGGCATGATCCTGAAGCAGCCGATATTGTATTCAAAAGTGGCATTCCAATTACGATGTATGGACTGGATGTTTTCTATCATCCATTAGTAACTGAATCCGAAGCAGTTCGTTTGACTCAAAGCTCAGATAAGTCTGCACAGTTTGCCGGAAAACTTTTACAATCTTGTATCAAACGGTTGAAGCAGAGCGTAACTTTAGGTGACTATGGCGCAGTAGCAGCGGTGCTACGCCCAGCGCTCTTAAAGAGCGAAGTATTTGATGTAGGGGTAGAGCTGGCACCAGGATTGGTGCGCGGCATGACTGTAGTAGATCGCAGGCCGCGTTTAGAACTGATGCTTGAACCGCGCCGAATTCCGAACGCAGCTAGAACAAAAGTGATTTTAGATTTAGATGCGGAAGCTTTCCGTCAACTTTGGTTTAAAACCGTTGATAGTACTTGGATTTAATTGGATTTAATTGGAATTAAATTCCTACCGTATGCCAAACAGTTTTAGCTTCCATAAAAGCCAAAATGCGTGCCGGGTTTTTTACTCTGGTAAATGAATGAATTCGTTTTAAATTTTCAGCGCCAGCAATTTTTAATTCGGCAGTTTTCTTGGCCCCTGAAATATCTAAACCATCAATATCCATATGTGAAGCAAACCAAGGTGCCAACTCTTCAACTTTGCCAGTCAAAATATTGATAACACCTGCCGGAACATCGCTCGTTGCAAGCACTTCAGCAAAACTCATAGCCGGAATTGCTAGCGCATCAGGTGCCACAATTACCGCAGAATTTCCACTTGCGATAACTGACATTAATGAATCAATAAATTCTAGGAAGTTTGGTTTTGAAATTACGCCTACTACTCCTAGCGCTTCAGGGGAAGTGAAGTTGTAGAAAGGACCGGAAACTGGATTGGTCACGCCATCAAGAGCCGATAACTTATCGGTCCAACCGGCATACCAAACAATTAAATCAATCGCTTCGGAAATCTTAGTTTTATCACCAATTGCTTTAAGTTCTGCATCAAATTGTTCACGACGACCTTCAAGCATCTCTGCAATTCGATAGAGAATTTGGCCCTTTAAATATGCAGTGGATTTATGCCAGCCTGCGTAGCCTGTCCGAGCCGCCACGACGGCATCGCGTAAATCTTTTCGAGAAGCAAGTGCTGGATTAGCAATGAACTGACCTTTTGCGTTCTTAACTTCGTAAACTCTGCCTGATTCAGAACGTGGAAATGCGCCATTGATATAGAGCTTATAAGTTTTTTTAACATCAATACGTGACATTTATTTGCTCGCTTTCAAATAAGCTGCCAAACCATGGCGGCCACCTTCGCGGCCCCAACCTGATTCTTTATAACCGCCAAAAGGTGAAGCGGGATCGAATTTATTAAAGGTATTAGCCCAAATAACTCCAGCTCGAAGTTGTTGTGCCGCCCATAAAACTTTGGAACCTTTCTCGCTCCAGATACCTGCCGATAATCCATAAGGAGTGTTGTTGGCTTTCTCAATTGCCTCAGCAGGGGTGCGGAAAGTTAGAACTGAAAGTACTGGACCAAAGATCTCTTCACGTGCGATGCGATGTGCCTGAGTTACGCCTGTAAATATGGTCGGTGCAAACCAGAAACCATTTTTTGGTAAATCGCACTTCGGTGACCAGATTTCGCCACCTTCAGTGCTTCCAGCTGTAGCCAACTCTTTAATTTTCTCTAATTGCGCTTTGGAATTGATTGCACCTAAATCAGTGTTTTTATCAAGTGGATCGCCAACTCTAATTTTCTCCATCCGATTTTGAAGCTTCTTGATTACCTCATCAGCAATATTCTCTTGAACTAAAAGGCGAGAGCCAGCACAACAAACATGTCCTTGGTTAAAGAAAATACCGTTGACTATCCCTTCGACTGCTTGATCAATTGCCGCATCCTCAAAGATGATATTTGCACCTTTACCGCCAAGTTCTAAAGTGGCAACTTTTTTGGTATCGGCAATTGCTTTTGCGATTAATTTTCCAACTTCTGTGGAGCCAGTAAAAGCAATTTTGGCTACTCCTGGATGATTGACAAGTGCAGCACCAGTTTCACCCGCACCAGTAACGATATTTACTACACCTGCTGGAAGTTCAGCTTGTTGGCAAACTTCAGCAAAAAGCAACGCTGTTAACGGAGTGCTTTCAGCAGGTTTTAAAACTACGGTGTTACCTGCTGCAAGTGCAGGTGCAACTTTCCAAGCCAACATAAGCAGCGGGAAATTCCACGGAATTATCTGTCCAACTACACCATGTGGCTTAGGAGAAGTGCCAACGCCCGCATAATCCAATTTATCTGCCCAACCAGCGTGATAGAAAAAATGGGCGGAAACTAGTGGAATATCAATATCTCGAGTTTCTCGGATTGGTTTTCCGTTATCTAAAGATTCGAGTACTGCAAATTCTCTAGCGCGTTCTTGGAGAATACGGGCAATTCGATACAAATATTTACCACGTTCGGCACCACTTAATTTAGACCAGATCTTTGTGTAAGCAGTTTGCGCTGCCAGCACCGCTTTATCAATATCATTTTTATCGCCATTAGCAATTTGTGAAAGCACTTCCTCGGTAGCTGGATTGATAGTGGCAAAGTGCTGCTTTCCTTTCACAAATTTGCCATTGATGAAGTGGCCATACTCTTTTTCAATCTTAACGATTGCTCTAGATTCAGGGGCAGGTGCATATTCAAATGGCATTTAATTCATCCTAGTCAATTGTCACGTAATTCTGGCTAGCGTAGTACCCATCAGCCAACTTCATTCTCTGCATTAATAAATCATTTAAAAGTGCGCTAGCACCAATTCGGAAATATTTATTGGTTAGCCAATCAGGACCAGCAGTTTCGTTGACCAACACTAATTGTTTGATTGCATCTTTGGTGGTGCGAATTCCTCCAGCTGGTTTTACGCCGACTTGTTGCCCAGTAAGAGCGCGGAAATCTCGAACCGCTTCTAACATCACCATTACCACCGGAGGCGTTGCAGCTGGGCTGACTTTTCCAGTGGAAGTTTTAATGAAATCGCCACCTGCTAACATGGCTAAATAAGAAGCTTTGCGAACATTGTCATAAGTGACCAATTCACCAGTTTCAAAAATAACTTTTAAGTGCGCTTTGACACCACATATTTCTTTAATTTGAACAATCTCATCAAAGACCTCGCCAATTCGTCCGGATAAAAATGCTCCTCGATCTATAACCATGTCTATTTCGGTGGCACCAGCGTCGATTGCATCTTGGGTATCTTGTAACTTCACGGCCATGGATGCGCGACCAGATGGAAATGCGGTGGAAACTGCGGCGACTGGAATATGTGCTCCACCTATTAAATCTAAATGTGTACGTGCAACTTTAACCATATCGTTGTAAACACAAACTGCGCCAACACTTGGCACAGTTGGGTCCGATGGAGCAGGGCGTACCGCTTTAGTGCAGAGCGCTTTAACTTTGCCTGGAGTATCTGCGCCTTCCAAAGTTGTTAAATCAACCATTGAAATTGCAGTGTCAATTGCCCATGCTTTACTCGAAGTTTTAATACTGCGTGTTCCAAGGGTTGCAGCGCGAGCTTCCGCACCAACTTGATCTACTGGTGAGAGATTATTTAGAAATGACTTGAGCGAGCTTTCAGAGCCATCTACTAGCCCAAAGAATTGCAAAGTCGCCCTCCCAAAATTAACTGAGTAATTCTTTCAGTGGGGCCCTTAATGTGGCAAGTTTTTCATTTGCCTCTTCTTCAGTAGCGCTAATAACTTCGATATAGCACTTCATTTTTGGCTCAGTTCCTGAAGGTCGAACAATAACGCGCACATCACCAAGCCAAATTCGCAATCCATCTGTAGGTGGTAAATCATTTGTTGGTTTTGCTAAGTCATCAATAGCGGTCACTGAAATGCCAGCAATTTCCTTTGGTGGATTGGATCGGAGTTTTTCTAAAACTTTTCCAACTAGTTTGATGTTCTCTACTCTGATTGAAATCTGTTCGGTTGCGTGGAATCCAATTATTTTCCAGATTTCCTGCAAGCGATCATAAATAGTTTGGCCATTAGCAGCTAACTCTTCAGCTAATTGTGCCAGTGCAATTGCGGCACTGATGCCGTCTTTGTCGGCAACTGTAGCGCTATCAACTGAGTAACCAATTGCCTCTTCATAAGCAAATGCCAAATTAGGTATTTGCGCGAGATATTTAAAACCGGTTAAAGTTTCTTGGAAATTTCGATTGTAATGTTTACAAACTTTGCTCAAACCAGATGACGAAACAATTGAATTGCCATAATTTCCATCATTTGTGCGGGCAATCCAGTCACCAAGCAGAATACCTATTTCATCACCTTTAAGCATCCGCCAGCCATGTTTTGGATCATTTATTGCTGCTGCGCAACGATCAGCATCTGGATCATTTGCAATCACTAAATCGGCGCTAACTGATTTAGCTTTTGCCAAACTTAAATCAATTGCACCTGGTTCTTCAGGATTAGGAAATGAAACCGTAGGAAAATTTGGATCAGGTTGTGCTTGTTCATCTACACGAATCGGCGCTTTAAAGCCCGCTGCTTTAAAAACCGCTTCAACGGTTTCGAGGCCAACACCATGCATCGCGGTATAAACAATCTTTAAATTCCCTGGATTTTTACCAATTTTTGAAGTTCGCGCGACATAATCATTAAACACCTCATCATTTAAGTGGTTCCAATTGTTACCGCGCGGTTGGCTTTTCAAAGAGGTTATTTTGTCGATTTCTGCGGAAATCAATTTATCTGTAGGTGTGATGATCTGAGATCCTTGATATTTAATCCCATCTACATCAGCATTTAAATAAACTTTGTAACCATTATCCATTGGTGGGTTATGGCTCGCAGTAACCATGATTCCTACATGCGCACCGAGCTGTTTAACTGCATGAGCGAGTACTGGGGTGGGAAGCGGTCTTGGTAGTACGCTAACTTTTAATCCAGCTCCACATAAAATTTCCGCACTTTCTTCTGTGAAATCCTCAGAGCCGAATCTTGCGTCTCGTCCAATCACCACAGAATTTAAATTTCGTTGTTTCATGTATTGTGCAATTGCAGCAGCGGTGCGACCAACGACAGCGCGATTCATACCGGATGGGCCAGGTGCTATAGGTCCGCGCAATCCTGCAGTACCAAAGGTAAGAAAACCATTAAATAATTTATCCAATGCGACTTCATCATTTGCATCTAAAAGAGCTTGAAGTTCAGCTGCAGTTTTTGGATCTGGATCATCTGCAATCCAGTTTTCTATTTCGGCTCGGTTCACACTACTAATCTAATATCAGACACAAACTAGTGCCACTAGCTACTGTTTCACCAATTTCAACTACTAATTTGGAAATCTTTCCAGATTTATGTGCAGTCAAAGGTTGCTCCATCTTCATCGCTTCGAGCACAAACACTAAATCACCCTTTTCAACCGTATCGCCTTCGTTAACTGCAATCTTTACCACTGTGCCCTGCATTGGCGCGAGCAATCCATCACCAGTTGCGCCACCGGATGCGCCTTTACGTGCACGGTGACGTTTATGAACTGGTTCTGGCGCATGAACTAGAACTTCGAATCGGTGTCCATTGATCTCAGTAATTATGTGCTCTGGTGCAGCATGTGACTGCACAACCGGAGCACTCGCTTCATACTGAGCAATTTCATTAATAAATTCATTTTCAATATAACTGGTGTATACCTTGAAATTTGTAGTGTAATTTTGATCTTCCAAAATCGCACGATGAAATGGAAGCGCGGTTGCTAAGCCTTCAATTTTAAATTCTGCTAACGCACGTTTTGATCGCTCAATAGCTTCTTCACGAGTGCTTCCAGTAACGATCAATTTTGCAAGCAATGAATCGAAATTGCCTCCGATGGAATCGCCGTTTCTAAAGCCAGCATCCACACGCACACCTGGACCAGTTGGGAGCTGCCATTCAGTGATTTGTCCTGGCGCTGGCAAAAACCCACGACCTGGATCTTCGCCATTGATACGAAATTCAATGGAGTGGCCGCGAATTGTAGGATCATCGAATCCAAGCGCTTCACCTTCGGCGATTCGAAATTGTTGGCGAACTAAATCAATGCCAGTGACTTCCTCAGAAACCGGATGCTCTACCTGTAATCGAGTATTCACTTCCAGAAATGAGATTGTGCCATCTAAACCTACGAGGAATTCACAAGTGCCAGCTCCAACATAGCCGGCCTCTTTCATTATTGCTTTGCTAGCTCGATAAAGCTCATCATTTTGTGCTTTAGTTAAAAAAGGCGCTGGAGCTTCTTCGACTAATTTTTGATGTCGACGTTGCAGTGAACAATCTCTGGTGGAAACCACTACTGCGTTTCCATGTTTATCAACTAACACTTGCGTTTCAACGTGACGCGGCTTATCCAAATAACGTTCTACGAAACATTCACCGCGACCAAATCCAGCAATTGCTTCACGAACGGCTGATGCATAGAGCTCTGGAATTTCTTCCATAGTGCGCGCAACTTTAAGACCGCGGCCACCTCCACCGTGCGCTGCTTTGATTGCAACTGGCAGACCATGTTCTTTTGCGAATGCGACTACCTCTTCGTGAGATTTCACTGGATCTTTGGTGCCAGCTACAAGTGGCGCACCTGCCGCAGCTGCGATTTTTCGAGCTGAAACTTTATCGCCTAACGCTCGAATCGCATCGGGAGGTGGGCCAATCCAAGTTAGTCCAGCATTAATTACAGCTTCAGCAAACTCAGCATTTTCAGATAAAAATCCATAGCCAGGATGCACTGCATCCGCACCAGATTCTTTTGCGGCAAGAATTATTTTTTCAATATTTAAATAAGTTTGAGCTGCGGTGATACCTTTTAAAGAGTACGCAGCATCTGCCATTGAAGCATGGATTGAATTACGATCTTCGTCAGAGTAAAGCGCAACTGATTGCAAACCATGATCACGGCAAGCGCGAATAACACGGACTGCAATTTCACCGCGGTTAGCAATGAGTACGCGCTTCATTTGGCTCCAATCTCTTTGGCTTCTGGCCAGGAATAGCCTAAGTGTTGCAAACTCTTACGCAAATAAGCCATAGATATGCCAACCACATTTGTGTAATCACCATTGATAGCACTGATAAAAGGAGAACTAAAACCATCGAGTGTAAATCCACCTGCTACTTTTAATGGCTCGCCCGTTGATACGTAATCTTTAATAAGCGATTCATCAAGTTCATCAAAAGTAACCTCAGTGGTTACTCGATCAGCTAATTCGCGCCCTTGCTTTGTATCAATAATGCAGTGACCTGTATGTAATAACCCGGTTTTGCCACTTAATCTCTTTGCTCGCGCAATCGCAATTTCTGGAGTTTCCGGTTTACCAAAGGATTCGCCTTCAAATTCAAAGGTGGAATCGCAAGCTACGATGATGGCATTACCAGTAACCATTTCGCGCACAGTATGCGCCTTAGTGATTGCAAGTGCAATAACCATATCTACCGGTGACATAGAATTAAAATGTTCAGTTTCTTCATCTACATTGCTAACGATTATTTCTGGATGCAATCCAGCACCTTCTAAGAGACGTTTTCTAGAAGGAGATTGCGAGGCTAATATCAGTCGCATTTAGATATTTCTACCTGCGCCAAACTTGATTGCCTGAGGCATTGGAGCACGCATGATTGGTTGCGCCCAAGTGCTTCGTTTCAATATGGGATCTTTTTCGACACGTTTATGTTGAGTGAGAACTTGGGTAAGCGCAGCCAACTCCTCATGACTTGGTGCTCCGCTAATAATTGTAAATTTAACGGTCATAATGGAATATTTCCATGTTTACGCGGAGGTAATGAATCACGTTTAGTTTTCAGAGTGCGCAAAACTTTTGTGATGTATTCACGAGATTGATTTGGTTCAATAACCGCATCAACAATTCCGCGTTCTGCTGCGTTGTAAGGATTAGCCAGCGAATCGTTGTACTCTGCAACTAATTGTGCGCGTAGCGCTTCGGGATCTTTGGCCTCTGCAATCTCCTTGCGATAAAGAATGTTCACGGCCCCTTGTCCACCCATTACTGCAATCTCAGCAGTTGGCCAAGCAAAGACCACATCGCCACCAATTTGTTTTGAGCCCATCACAATGTATGCGCCACCATAAGCTTTTCGCGTAACTAGGGTTACAAGTGGAACTGTGGCCTCTGCATAGGCGTATAACAACTTTGCACCGCGACGAATAATGCCATCCCATTCCTGTTCAGTTCCAGGCAAGAACCCCGGCACATCTACCAAAGTGATAATTGGAATATTAAAAGCATCGCAGAAACGTAAGAAACGCGCGGCTTTTTCAGAAGAATCGATATCAAGAGTTCCAGCTAGTTGTTGTGGTTGGTTAGCAATTATTCCAACCGTCTCACCTTCAATTCGACCGTATCCAACAATGATGTTTGGTGCAAAATTGGCATGAATCTCTAAGAATTCACCTTCGTCAAGAAGCGCATGAATTACAGTTTTCATGTCGTAAGGTTGATTAGGCGAATCTGGAATTAAAGTATCAAGAGCATTATCAGTTGCTTTACGCGCTAATGTTTCTGTGGCAGGAAGATGTGGAGCGCCATCCATGTTGTTACTTGGTAAATATGAGAGCAATGCCTTCACATAATCGATAGCGTCCTCTTCAGATTCTGCTAAGTAATGTGCATTTCCAGTTTTAGATGCATGGGTGTGAGCACCACCAAGTTCTTCCATGCCAACTTCTTCGCCGGTTACCGTTTTAATAACATCTGGACCGGTAATGAACATGTATGACTTTTCATTAACCATCACAGTGAAATCTGTAAGTGCAGGTGAATAAGCGGCACCGCCGGCACAGGGACCAAGAATTAAAGTAATTTGTGGAATCACTCCAGAAGAACGAGTGTTTAGTCTAAATATATGTCCGTAACCACCAAGTGCCTGTACACCCTCTTGAATTCTGGCACCACCAGAATCATTTATGCCAATTAGCGGAACGCCATTCTTTAAAGCGAACTCCATAATCTTTCTAATTTTTTCTGCCATAACTTCACCAAGTGATCCACCAAAAATTGTGAAATCTTGGGAGTAAACCGCAACGCTTCGACCATCGATAGTGCCAAAACCAATTACGACACCATCACCATATGGACGGTTCTTTTCCATCCCGAATGAATAAGACCGATGGCGGGCAAACTCATCCATCTCTTGAAATGATCCCTCATCAAGTAAGAGCGCAATGCGTTCGCGCGCAGTTAATTTACCTTTGGCATGCTGCTTAGTGACCGCAGCTTCAGATGCCGAATGCACCGCTTCATCTAATCGAGCTCGTAAATCCTCGATTTTACCGGCGGTAGTTTTTAAATTCTTGGCCATGGGCTTACCGTACCTGCTGTGGGTATCGCTGGTCTAAAAGTTGATGAGATAAATTCAAAAGTTTCGCAGTACTGGTCAGTAAGCGTGACGGAAGAAACTACCTCTACCCAAAGCGAATTAACAAATAATTTTGTAGCTGGCAAAGTATTGGTAGCCGAATATCAAAGTGCTGGTCGTGGCAGATTAGATCGTAAATTTGAAATACCAGCACGTAAAGGTCTGACATTCTCTTTTTGCATCGATTTCGAAAATGAACTTGGCTGGATTCCACTAATTACTGGATTAGCAGTTGCGCGAGCCATTAATAAATATATGAATTCAGAATTAGTAGAAATCAAATGGCCCAACGATCTTTTAATCAATAATAAAAAATTGGCAGGTATCTTAAGTGAAAAATGTTCTGCCGGAGTTGTAGTTGGAATTGGAATAAATATTTATCAATCGCAAGAAGAATTACCAATTGAAAACGCGATATCACTTTCCATGTTAGGTAATGTAAATCGAGAAGATTTATTAATTGAAATATTAAATGAAATTGCAATTGCATTTTCAGATTTTGAAAACCAGAAGAACCAATACCGAGCAAAATGTGGAACCATCGGATCACATGTGCGAGCAAGTTTACCTAATGGCGAAATAATCGAGGATCAAGCTATTGGCATTTCAATCGATGGTGCGCTATTGCTCAATTCTCGAGAAATTAGGGTTGGCGATATCGTGCATTTAAGATATTCCGGTGAGTAATTTTCCGCGAGTAGGCGTTATTGGTTCTGGGCAATTAGCGCAGATGATGCTGGCTCCGGCTGCTGCACTTGGAATTGAGCTGGTAACACTTGCAAATAGTGCAAAAGATTCAGCCGCACAGAGCTCACCTCATATTGTTGGTGATTACAAAGATTTAAATACAGTCAGAGAGTTTGCTAAACAATGTGATTTGGTGACCTTTGAACATGAATTAATCCCAATTTCGATAATTAGAACCTTGGAATCTGAAGGATTCAAATTTGCTCCATCTGCCAATGCGTTTCAGTATTCCCAAGATAAATCGATAATGCGGGAAAAGCTGTCCAAGTTTTCTAATCCGAAATGGCAAGTTGTGACAGAAGTGGTGGATTGGCAATATCCAGCGATTGCTAAAGCAATCTCAGGTGGTTATGACGGCCGAGGTGTTTGGAAGTTAGAGTCACAGACTGATTTAGAGCAGCTATTAAAAGAAGTTCCAAAGTTAATTTTAGAAGAGTTGATTGAATTTGATTTTGAAATTGCGGTAATTGTGGCGCGTTCTCCACATGGCCAAGCTGCCACTTGGGCTCCAACACTTACTGTGCAGTTAGATGGAATTTGTACTGAAACCGTAACTCCGGTTCCTGAATTTAATGAGAGCCTTTCACAAGCTGCGCAAAATTTGGCACTCAAGATTGCTGATGAAATAGGTTTAGTTGGGGTGATGGCAGTTGAGATGTTTGTTAAAAATGACGAAATATTTATCAATGAACTTGCGCTACGTCCGCATAATTCAGGACATTGGACAATTGAAGGATCAGTTACAAGTCAATTCGAACAACACTTAAGAGCCATTTTAGATTTACCGTTGGGCGATACATCCATGACCGCTAATTGGGCGGTAATGGGAAATGTATTAGGTGGTAAAAAAACCGATATGTACAGACCTTATTTGCATTTAATGGCTCGCACTCCTGCGCTTAAATTTCATCAATACGGTAAAGAAGTGCGTCCTGGTCGCAAAATAGGCCATGTAACAATTACGGGAGAAAATCTCGTAGAATTACGAAAAGAAGTAGCGCATGCACTTGCATATATGAGCGGAGAGATTGATGAGTGAAGTAGCAATCATCATGGGATCTGATTCGGATTGGCCAATCATGGAAGCCGCCGCAAATGTTTTAGATGATTTCGGAATTTCATATACCGCAGAAGTAGTTTCAGCGCATCGGATGCCGGAAGAGATGGCCGAATTTGCTAAGAGTGCTGCCAATAAAGGTTACAAAGTAATTATTGCTGGTGCAGGCGGCGCCGCACATTTACCAGGAATGGTGGCTTCACTGACTTCGCTTCCAGTAATTGGCGTACCTGTGGCACTTGCAAATCTAGAAGGCATGGATTCACTTCTATCAATTGTGCAAATGCCTGCGGGAATTCCAGTTGCTACTGTGGGAATTGGCAATGCTAAGAATGCTGGAATTTTGGCGGCTCGAATTTTAGCTACCTCAAATCAAGAGTTACTTAAAAAAGTTGAACAAGCGATGCAGAAATTAAATGAAGAAGCTAAAGCAAAGGGTGCAGCGCTAAAAGCCAAGCGCAATCAAAGGACTGGTTTTTAACGTTTACGATATTCAATAGCGGGGCAGCGATCCATAATTGCAAGTAACCCCGCCGCTTCAGCTCGAGCAACTGCTGCCTCATCAATAACATCTAATTGCAACCAAACAGCTTTAGCGCCAATTGCAATCGCTTCATCGACAACTTTGCCCACTAATTTTGAATTAACAAAACAATCAACTACATCAACCGGAACTGGAATTTCTGCCAAAGTTTTATAACCAACTTCACCGTGAACTACTTCAGCACGTGGGTAAACCGGAATTATTTTGTGGCCTTTATCTTGAAGTAATTTACTTACACCAAAGGCGGCGCGTTCGGGATTATTTCCCAATCCCACTATTGCCCAAGTCTTCATGGCTAAAACTTGGTCAATGGTTTGATCGTCAAAACTCATGCACGACCTAACGCGTGGAAATCCCAACCTGCCGCTTGCCACTTATCTCGATCTAACATGTTGCGACCATCTAGCACTTTTGCCTGTTTGACCAATTTCTTTATAGCAACTGGATCTAATTCGCGATATTGCTTCCATTCCGTCAAATGCAGAATTAAATCAGCGCCAGCTACGCAATCCTCAATTTTCTCGGCAAAAGTGAGCGCCGGAAAACGCTTGCGAGCCGGTTCAATTCCCTTTGGATCATGCACTGTCACTTGGGCGCCAGCTGCATGAATCTGCGCAGCAATATCTAGCGCAGGAGAGTCGCGTACGTCATCTGAATCAGGCTTGAATGTCGCGCCAAGCACGGCAATCTTGAATGACTTTA
>CAYYFI010000001.1:25276-61550 GCA_964471265.1 uncultured Actinomycetes bacterium
ACACGTTGCCGCGCTCGCAAATTAATTGCATCAATATCTTTCAAAAATTCAACCGCTTGCGAAGCGCCGAGCTCTTCAGCACGAGCCATAAATGCGCGGATATCTTTTGGTAGACAGCCGCCACCAAATCCAATTCCAGCTTGCAAGAAACGATTTCCAATTCGTGGGTCATAGCCAATTGCTTTAGCTAAAACTGTGACATCTCCGCCCGCTGTTTCGCAGATTTCCGCCATGGCATTGATAAAGGAAATCTTGGTAGCTAAAAATGAGTTAGCTGAAACTTTAACCAATTCTGCAGTAGGCAAATTTGCGCGAACCCACGGAGTTCCCTCTTTTAAATTGACTGCATAAACTTCTTTTAAAATCTCTTCAGCACGGTCAGAGGTAACTCCAACTACCAGACGGTTTGGTCTTAAAGTATCTTCAACTGCAAAACCTTCACGTAAAAATTCAGGATTCCAAGCAAGTTCTGCATGTGCCGGAACTTGCTTAGAGAGTTCTTCAGCAGTTCCAACTGGGACTGTTGATTTACCAACTAGCAGTGAACCTGGCTTGGCTACCGCACCAACCGCAGCAAATGCGCTCTTCACATAACTTAAATCGGCCGCCAAGCCGCCTTTGATTTGCGGAGTTCCCACGCATATAAAGTGCACATCGCAGTCAACAATTTCGGAGTAATCGGTTGTGAATTTTAACTTTCCATTTTTTACATGTTTAGAAAGTAACTCTGGTAATTCTGGCTCATAAAATGGAAGTTCACCTCGTGAAAGTGCTTCAATCTTAGCCGCGTCATTATCGACTCCGACAACTTCTAAGCCAAGTTCTGCCATGCACGCAGCATGTGTGGCACCCAAATAACCAGTACCAATTACCGAGATTTTCATATGAGGAAGTCTAATACTTAATTTTTCCGCAGAGGTTTTCACTTGCGGTAGATGTTTTAAATTTATCAATAACTGATGGTGAAGCGGTCGCTTTCTTCTTGGCCGAAGGTGAAGGCGATGCTTGATCTACTACTGGTTGATCATTTCGTAAACGGTCAAATAATTCTGGAGCCAAAGTTTCATGCCAGATAACAACAGAGCCAAGCCCCGCTACATAACCATTTGATGTACCAAGTGGAACCGTCATTGTCCGCATCTTGCTAGGGGATAAGTTCTTGATTTGCTTCGCTAAATTAACGATATCGCTTTGATTTAAAGTTTCGTCAGTTTTAACGGTTTTGAATACTGCTGAAATTAAGTCTTTAACTTTAAATGGATTTAAGAGCACGCCAGTACTGGTGGCTTTTCGGAAGACTGCAGAGACAAATTGTTGTTGGCGTTGCATACGACCAATATCTCCAAGACCATCAAAATCACGAGTGCGCACATACTTTAAAGATTCAATGCCATTTAAGGTATGTACACCTGCATCTAAGACTAAGTGGCTTTGTGGATCATTAATAGGCACTTTTGAGCATACTTGAATACCGCCAAGTGCATCAACTACATTTTTAAAACCAGCAAAATTAACTTCGACATAATGATCAATTCGTAAGTTGGTCTTTGCTTCAATGGTTTGAATCAAAAGTGGCGCACCGCCCCATGCAAAGGCAGCATTTATTTTTGCTTCTGTTGCGGGAACTGTAGTTTTCCCATCCAAACCAATGTGTTCTGGAACTGTTACCAAACTATCTCTGGGAATGGAAATAACTACTGCGTTATCGCGAGATTTACTGATATGCACCAACATCATGGTGTCGGAACGAGCACCTGCGGCAGTTTTGGTAGATCCAACTCTAAGTTGGCGCAATTCTTCTTTAGTTAACCCTTCACGGGTATCCGAACCCACCACCAAATAATTTAAAGCACTAGATGCGCGCTCTGGGCGATTAATTAAGTTATCAAATACATTAACTCGATCAATCGCGCCACTAATACGACTTAGCCCCACCCAAGCAAATGCAGAAACCAGCACAATTCCAATGGATGTCCAGGTTAAATACTTAATTGCTTTAGGTGATTTCACGGGCGAAAGCCTACAAGAGCCACCTTAACGCGATAGCGTTTCCCCGTTATGGCTAAGGTGACATCCAGCGCAGTCTCAGTGATTCTTCCAGTTTTGAACGAAGAAAATTATCTTGAAGCAGCTGTAAAAGCAGTATTAGCGCAAGATTTCTCAGGACCGATTGAAGTGGTTTTAGCGGTAGGGCCTTCAAATGATCGCACTATGGAAATTGCACAGAATTTAGCGAAGACAGATGCCAGAGTGAAAGTTGTATCCAATCCATCTGGTAGAACTGCAGCTGGATTAAATTTGGCGATCAAGAATTCCAGTCATCCAATAATTGTTCGAGTTGATGGACATGCCAACATTTCTAAAAATTATATTTCGATAGCAGTTGATTTATTGGAAGAAACTGGTGCCGTAAATGTCGGTGGTGTGATGGCTGCAGAAGGTCATACGCCTTTTGAAAAGGCAGTTGCTGGTGCGATGCGCAGCCCACTTGGGGTAGGTGCCGCCAAATTTCATACCGGAGGAAGCGCAGGGCAGACCGATACTGTGTATTTAGGTGTTTTCAAACGCGCCGCGGTTGATGCAATTGGTGGCTTTGATGAACATTTCACTAGAGCGCAAGATTGGGAATTAAATTTTAGATTACGTAAAAATGGCGGCAAAATATATTTTGATCCCAGATTAACTGTCACTTACAGACCGAGAAAATCATTGGCAGCACTTGCAAAACAATATTTTGAATACGGACGCTGGCGTCGTGTGGTATCGCGCACCCATAAGGGAACCATCAATTTGCGTTACTTAGCGCCGCCTTTTACCTTAATTGGAGTTTCGATATCGTTAATCGGCGGTTTACTGAATTCATTGCTATTTGCTCCTGCCGCTTTTTATGGAATATTTTTGATATTGGCTTCACTAAAGATTGGCAAGACTCTCAGTGAGCGAGTGTTTTTACCAGCTATCTTATTTACGATGCACATGAGTTGGGGAGCAGGTTTTATTACATCTACTCGCCGCTTTGTCAGGTAACCTTGTCTTCATGAGTAAGCCAGTCGAGGTATATGAACCATTTCGTGCTGGCCTGCCACCTTTAGGTAGATATTGGCGCTCGCTATGGGCACGCCGATCATTTATCAATGAGTATGCGCGATCCGAACTTCACGCTAGCCACTTTGATTCTATTTTTGGCCAGCTTTGGTTAATCCTCAACCCATTGTTGTTATCAGCCATTTATTTTGTATTGATCAAAATCATTGCTGGCAGTGCAGATAGCACTCGTTATGCGCATCTTACTTCTAGTCTTTTTTTATTTTATTTAGTAAGCAATGCCATGAATAGTGGAACCAAATCTGTAACTTCAAGTGAAAGTTTGATTTTAAACACTGCGTTCCCAAGAATTGCTCTGCCACTTGCAACAACTATCGTAGCGCTCTTCAAATTCCTACCAACTATTCCGGTCTTTCTAATAATCAAATTAGCGCTGGGGTTGCCTTTTGATTGGAACATGCTCTGGGGAGTGGTTGTGATATTTGTAGCCTTAGTTTTTGGGTTAGGAATTGCAATTTTAATAGCAGCTGCGAATGTTTATGTTCGGGATATTTCAAATTTTCTACCTTACTTAAATCGCACTTTGCTCTACATATCACCAGTTTTATTTGAAGCATCAAGCGTTAGTGACAAACTCTCATTTTTGAAGAATATCAATCCGTTCTTTCCTATCTTAGATACCTGGTCAAAAGTCATGGTTCATAATGAATCTCTGGCCTGGGGCGAAGTTGGTAAAGCTGCAATTTGGGCCTTTGGCACATTTCTAATCGGCACCTATCTATTTTTATCCCGCGAGAGAGAGTTTGCAGTCCGTGTCTGATATTCACAGTCAAGGGGAGATCGCAGTCTCAGTTCAAAATTTAGGACTGATCTACAAAACTACGATTGATAAAAAACTCTCACTTTCTAATCGCATTAAACATTTAGGACGTGGTACAAAACAGACCAGAATTGTTAATGCGCTAAATGGTGTTAATTTAGATGTGGACTATGGAAGCGTTCTAGGAGTAGTTGGCGCAAATGGTGCAGGTAAATCCACCATGATGCGCGTAATCAGCGGCATCTTGCCTCCTACAACTGGTCGCGTAGAAGTTTATGGAAAAGTATCTACGTTGCTAGCACTTGGCGTTGGCTTCAACAAGCAATTAACGGGACGCGAAAATGTAATTTTGGGTGGACTTGCCTCCGGATTATCACGTGCCGAAATTGATGCACATTTTGAAGAGATCGCAGATTTTGCCGAACTTGGAGAAGCGATTGATGCTCCTATGCGCACTTATTCCTCTGGAATGTATGCCCGACTAGGTTTTTCCGTTGCAGTGACCGTTAAGCCAGATATTTTGATTGTTGATGAAGCGCTAAGTACCGGTGATGCTAGATTCAAAGAGAAGAGTTTGGCGAAGATAAAGGAACTCAGAGGCGACAATCGTGCTTTGATTTTAGTAAGCCACGCACTTGGAACTATTCGTGAAGTTTGTAATGATGTTGCTTGGCTTCACAAAGGAAAATTAATTCAACGTGGCAAGCCAAATGATGTTGTGGATGCTTATCAAGATTTCCTTGCAGTCGGAAAGAGCGCTGTAATTAATGAGGATGTATAAAGCCGCCATAGTGCTGCTCATATTTTCATTATTTAACTCTTCAGCTTCTGCAGCAGACTCATTTACCTTTACCGGAAATGGCTATGGGCACGGAGTTGGTTTAAGCCAAATAGGTGGCAAAGCAATGGCACTAGAAGGTAAGAGTGCCGAGGAAATTCTTAAGTATTACTACACCGGAGTAAACGTCGAGCCTGTTTCGGATTGGTATGAAATTCGCATAAATATTGGACATGAATTAACTAGTGCTTCATTGCAATTAGTCAGCAATACTGGTTATTTGAAAATAAACGATTATCAAATTAAGGAAAAAGGAGTTATTGCGTATTTCAAATATAGCAATGCTGGAATCGTAACCATAGTTCGAAAACAGAAAACTACTTTGGCGACTCTACCTGCCACCAATGCAATCTCAATTCACTGGAGCGGCACCCGAACTTTAGAAGGAGCGCCAGCAGTAGTTGCATTCAATCCAGGAAAATCACTGCGTTATCAGTATGGTGAGTTGAATCTATTGATTGTCGGAAAATTTTTCGAAGCAACCAATACAGTTCGCTTAAAAGACGAATATCTGTATGGTGTTTCGGAAGTTTCTAGCGCTTGGCCTTTTGAGATGTTGCGAGCTCAAGCAATAGCAGCGCGCTCTTATGCAATGTCTAAAGCAGGAATTTACCGAGCCAGTTGCGATTGCGAACTTTATGGAACCATTAAAGATCAATTATTTGTCGGTGCTACCAAAATAAATGAAGCAAAATATGGGGCAATCTGGAAAGCCGCAGTTGATTCAACAAGTATCGATGATATGTATGGCTTAGCAATCACGTATCAAGGAGCTCCAATAAATGCCTATTATTCATCTTCAACAGGTGGTATGACTGAGAGCTCTTTAAATGCATTTGGTACTGCATTTGATTACTTGCAACCTGTGGCAGATCCAGTCAGTCTTGATCCAAAGCGCAATCCAAATTATGCAACCTGGACTCGCACCATAAGTAGCGCTGTAATTGCAAAAGCTTTCGGAATGCTTGATGTGCAAAACCTGGAAATTAAAGATAAAAGAATTGAAGCAACCAGTTTGAACGGCACTAAAGCCTCATTGAGGTTAGAAACTTTTAGATCAAGAGCAGGGTTGCCTTCACCATTCTTTAATTTGAGTGAAGGATAGAGTTAAGACCACCCCAAGTTCCAGATTTTAAAACTACCTCGAGGGCACCAGTTTGTGAATTGCGACGGAATAATAAGTTATTACCACCGTTTAGCTCTGCCGCTTTTACAACTTGACCATCTGGCAGAGTAACTTTTGCAGCTGCAGTCACATATGTGCCGGCTTCAACTACGCAATTATTGCCCAGAGAAATTCCTAGTCCAGAATTTGCACCCAATAGAGATTTTTCGCCAATTGAAATTACTTGTTTGCCGCCGCCAGATAAAGTTCCCATGATTGAAGCACCGCCACCAATATCACTTCCATCTCCGACAACCACACCAGCTGAAATTCTTCCTTCAACCATAGAAGTTCCCAAAGTTCCGGCATTAAAATTTACAAAACCTTCGTGCATGACTGTGGTTCCAGCTGATAAATATGCTCCCAAGCGAACTCGATCCGCATCGGCAATTCGAACCCCAGATGGAATTACATAATCAACCATTCTTGGAAATTTATCGATTGAATAAACAGTGACCTGACCAAACTTTGCTCTTAATTTTGCTCGAACCAATTCAAATCCTTCGACTTCACATGGACCAAAATTTGTCCAAACTACATTTGTAAGTAAGCCAAATATTCCATCCAATGATTGACCGTGCGGTTTGATTAATCGATGTGAAAGTAAGTGCAAACGTAAGTATGCATCTTTTGCATCACTAGGTGCTTTTTCGGTATCAATTTGAATTGAAACAATTTCACGTGTGATGCCACGAATTTCATCTTTTCCAACCAGCGCACTTAAATCCGCAGCTGGCTGCCCAGATAATTCGGAGAGAGTTGGGTTTGGATACCAAACATCCAGAACTGCGCCGCCCGAGGCGATAGTCGCAATACCGTGGCCTGATGCAATCGTCATGACTGAATAATAGGCTCTGAATAGAATAGGCGTATGCACATTAGCGTCTTCTGCTCCTCATCACCAACGATAGATGAGAAACATATCCAACTAGCTTCTGACTTAGGCGCTGGAATTGCGTCAAGAAATTGGAATTTAGTTTCCGGCGGTGGACGAATTTCCTGTATGGGTGCAGTGGCGCGAGCCGCACGTGCCGGAGGCGCAAAGACCATCGGAGTTATTCCAGAAGCATTGGTAAAAATTGAATTTGCAGATCACGACTCTGACGAACTTCATGTAGTTAAAGATATGAGAGAACGCAAAGGTTTAATCGAAGAACTTTCAGATGCGTTCGTAGTTTTACCTGGTGGTGCTGGGACTCTAGAAGAGTTGTTTGAAATTTGGGTTGGAAGATTTTTGAAATTTCATAATAAACCGATAGTTATTTTGGATCCTTTTGATTTATACAAACCTTTAGTTGAGTTAATCAACCATTTAGAAGGTGAAAATTTCGTTAAACCAGGTATGCAGGAATTAATTTTCTGGGCGCGCTCTGTAGATGAAGCGCTCAACTACGTAGCTGGTTAGTAAACTTTCTAATTGTGGAGCGTTTAATTGCAGAGGTAATCCAATCGCTCCCTGAGGAGTACCAATTAGTCCTACGCGCGCACTACATTGGAAATAAGAGCCCAGAAGAGATTGCGAAAATTCTTGGAGTACCTACTGAATCTGTGGCGCGAATCATCAAAGCTGGCAAGGCTGCCCTTGCGAGGGAGTTGGGTATTTAATCCCCGATTTGTAGTGTCGACACTGAATACGAGATAATTGCGCACTGGAATTACGGGGGTTAAAAATGGCAGCAATGAAGCCGCGCACAGGTGATGGACCAATGGAAGTCACCAAAGAGGCTCGTAGCCTTGTAATGCGCATCCCTCTAGAAGGCGGCGGTCGCCTTGTCGTTGAATTAAATGCAGAGGAAGCAGCAAATCTTGGTAGCTGTCTGCAAGCCGCAGTTCAATTAATCAAAAAGTAAGTAACTCGTAGTAGTTTTACGCGCATGTTAACTTTTAAGCGCGCAGAGCAGCTATCTAAAAAAGTTAACCAAATCTTCTTGCCAGTAATTGATGGTCAAATTTCGGCACCGGAAATCGCCCAGATTTTCCAATTAAATCTAGCTGATGAACTCGCTTTTTTTGTTAATGCTGAGAAAACTATGAAGGCTGGAGTGATTTATGAGATACCAGTAAGTGCAAGTGGTTATAAGTGCGAACGTTTAAGTTTTGTATCACTTGGCAAATTAACCAATACTGACATCAAATTAGGTGGAGCAGCGATTGGCCGTAAGCTAAGAGGGAAAGACGATTTAGTTCATATCGAACTTACTATTAAAACGGCACTTGCAAAGAACTTATTGATCTCGGCTAATTTAGGTAATTTCACTTGGAATTTAAAGAGCGACTCCAAAAAAACTACTGCGACTCTTGAGGTATCTAATGTTGATTGGGAAACGCTACACAATGCGCAGGTCATTTCAGATGCGGTAAATCGAGCACGCTCAATGATTCATACTCCATCAAATATTAAGAATCCTGAATGGATGGCATTACAGGCCAAGAAATTTGCAAATGGCGCCAAGGTAGAAGTTAAAGCCGGTGCTGCATTAAAGGACTTTGGCGGTCTGAGAGCAGTTGGTGGTTCATCACCAAAACCTGGTCCAAGATTTATTAAATTGACTTATGCTCCAAAAAAATCAAATGCAAAACATGTGGTGCTTGTAGGCAAGGGAATTACCTATGACACCGGAGGAATTTCCTTAAAGCGACCTTACAAAATTATGACGCCGATGAAGAGCGATATGGCAGGAGCTGCAGCATGTCTTTCAGTGATTAGCGCGTTGAAAGATTTGAAAGCAAATGTAAAAGTGACTGCACTTTTGATGTGTGCCGAAAATTCCATTTCTGGCACTGCGCAACGACCAGGCGATGTGATCACACATTATGGAGGTAAAACCGTAGAAGTTTTAAATACTGATGCCGAAGGACGATTAGTTTTAGCAGACGGATTGGCATATGCCGTTAAGCATTTAAATCCAGATTATCTTATTGATATTGCTACTTTGACCGGAGCTGCAAGCTTAGGACTTGGCCGACAATATGCGGCTTTATATTCAAGAGATCAGAAGTTGGTGAAAGAGTTACGTGAATCTGGCGAAAAATCTGGTGATCGAGTCTGGCATATGCCATTAGTTGATGATTACCAGATTTCATTAGATTCAAATATTGCCGATATCAATCAAACTGGAAATGACTCAGAATTTAAAGCTGGCTCAATTACGGCTGCATTATTTCTTGAACAATTCGTAGCAGATTCAACTTGGGCTCATTTAGATATTGCCGGAGTTGGTCGCGCAGATTCAGATGCTGGTGAAAATCCAAAAGGTGGCACTGGATTTGGAGTGCGAATCTTGCTTGATTGGCTAGGTACCTTTAAATGAAATTTGATGCAGCTTTATTTGCAGATAATTATCTGCCAGAAGATCCACATCAAAGCGCGGCGCGCGAAAAAGGCGTAGAGCTTGGCGTTTTAGATGCCACACCTGGATCAGGAGCTTATCTTCGTTACGTTGCTTCACTTATTTCGGCACAATCAGTTGTTGAAATTGGCACAGGATCTGGTGTTGGCACTTTATGGTTATTAAAAGGAATATTAAGTTCAGGTGTAATAACAACAATCGATCCTGAAGTACAGCATGTTCAAATTGCCAAACAAGTATTTACTGATGCTGATATTCCAGCAAATCGATATCGATTAATTACGAGTGATTATTTGGAAGTAATGCGCAAATTGGCAGATCGAGCCTATGACCTAGTTGTTTTTAGAGGCAACCCGGAAGATATTTTCGATGTAATTGATGAAGCACATCGAATATTGAGAACTGGCGGCATATTGGCGGTGGATCATTTCTATGGTGGCGGTAAAGTCCCAGATCCAGCGCAACGTGACCCAAAGACCGTAGCGCTAAGAGATGCAGGTAAATTTTTGAAGAGCCAGAATGAGGTTTGGGCCATCTCACTTAATCCAATTGGCGACGCAGTTTTACTAGCGACCAAACTCTAAATACGCTAGGCCACATGTTTGGAGATATTGGATTTGGGGAACTAATCGGGTTAGCCATTTTGGCGCTCTTTTTAGTTGGTCCAGATCGTTTACCAAACCTGGCAGCGGATGCAGCCAAATTAGTCAAAAGAATTAGGTCTTATGCAGTTACTGCTACTGATCAAATTAAAGACTCACTAGGGCCAGGTTACGAAGACTTAAAACCTGAGGATTTACATCCAAAAACATTTATTAAAAAACAATTAAACGATGCGCTAAAAGATGATACTAAACAGAAGAAAACCTTAGGAAATGTAAAAATTGATCCGGAAATGCTATGAGCCAATTACTAGATGCGCTTAGCAAAGTAATAGATCCAGAATTACGTAGATCAATCACCGAATTGGGAATGGTCGAACGTGCCGAATTGAATAATGGTCGAGCAGAGATCAAAGTGCTTCTTACCATCGCAGGTTGCCCAATGAAAGAGAAGCTAACTAACGATATTCAAAAAGCACTAGGCGAAGTTTCGGGAGTTAAAGAGATTGCATTGGAATACGGCGTAATGACGGAAGCTCAACGCGAAAAAGTGCGAGACATTGTTCGTGGCGGAAAAGCAAAAGAGATTCCATTTGCTCGTCCTGATTCTTTGACTCGAGTAATAGGAGTTTCATCAGGCAAAGGCGGCGTTGGAAAATCATCCCTAACCACAAACCTAGCAATTGCAGTTGCCAAACAAGGTATGAGTGTAGGTATTTTGGATGCCGACGTTTATGGCCATTCAATTCCAAGACTTTTAGGTTTAATTGGCCAACGGCCAACGGCAATCGACGACATGTTTATCCCATTAGAAAATCATGGGGTCAAATGTGTATCAATGGAGATGTTCAAACCTGATCGCGCAGAAGCGGTTGCATATCGCGGTCCAATCTTGCATAAAGTACTCTCACAACTTTTGACTGATGCTTATTGGGGAGATTTAGATTTTCTATTCCTAGATTTACCTCCAGGAACAGGTGATTTAGCAATTTCGCTTGGCCAATTAATTCCAGCTTCAGAATTAATTGTGGTTACTACTCCACAAATTGCTGCGGCGGAAGTAGCAGAACGTTCCGGCCGCATTGCTCATCAACTCAAACAGCAAATTATTGGCGTAATTGAAAATATGTCCGCTTTCCCTTGCCCAAAATGTGGAGAAGCAATTGAACTATTTGGTAGTGGGGGCGGGCAGGCAACAGCAGAGAGATTAAGCCAATTAATCGGTGCTGAAGTGCCGGTATTGGGACAAGTTCCATTTAGCCAAAATTTGCGAAGCGGCGGAGATGGCGGAAATCCAGTGGTGCTTGAAACTCCAAATGATCCATCCGCAAAGGCAATAATTGAAATTGCCGCAAAATTAACAGAACGAAAGCGCTCATTGCTAGGCGTTCCACTTAAATTAAACGTTTGATTTGCTAAGCCTCAATTAGAATTCGCAGTATGAATAAGACTGCTGCCACATCTAAAGCGGTCCTTACTCGTAAAGGAATCCAAGGTTCGCTGGTCTCTGTAGCTGGGATTATCGGTCGACCAGTTAAGGATCAGGATGGGAAAGATTTAGGAAAGCTGGTTGATTTTGTAGTCCGCCATGGTGGCGAAACTTATCCACCAGTTTCAGGGCTCATAGTAAAAGTTGCTGGACGTCGTGCTTACATTGATGGTGCACGCATTGCAAAACTAACTAATAACGAAATTACGCTCTCTTCTGCAAAAGTAAATTTAAGCGAATATCAACGTCGTACCGGGGAACAACTTCTTGATGGAGATGTTTTAGATCATCAAATCGTTGATGTTAATGGTTTACGAGTAGTTCGTACTGCCGATTTATATTTAGCACCACTCGATAAAGAGATACGACTAGTTGCAGTAGACGTATCGTTCCGTTCTTTTATCCGTCGGATAGTTCCAGGAACTTTTGGCCGCAAGCCAGGAGTAGATCAAGTTATTGATTGGGCCAGCGTGGCATCTTTAGCAGATGATGGCGGAGTAGTTAGAACAACTGCAACTAGAGAAGCGCTAAGTAAATTACGTCCAGCTGACATTGCAGACATCATTGAAGATTTAGAAGGCCGCGAACAGAGCGCACTCATTGAGTTACTTGATCCAGATCTGGCTGCGGATGCTCTGGAAGAGATGGAAGATGACGAACTGCAAGGCTTGCTTCGCGGTATTTCAGATGAGCGCGCTGCTGAATTGCTCTCTCACATGGAACCTGACGAATCTGCGGAAGTGTTGCGTGATTTAGATGACGAACACTCTGAAAGTATTTTGGCACAAATGGCACCAGCCATGGCAAAACAATTGCGTCGATTAGTGGAATTTGATGAGACTCATGCTGGTGGCATTATGACTACACATTTACTAATCGTTAAAGAGAGCGACACTGTCGCTAATGCTCTGCAATTACTTGTGGAACATCGCGAACGTGATATTTCGGATGGCGTTACGGTGGTAGATGCAAAAGGAAAATTGCTTGATCACATTCAAATAATTGAATTAGTCGCAGCAAAATCTACTGATAAGTTAGAAAAGCTAGTAAAAGCACCATTTCCAACTTCAGTAGGTATAGATACTCCTTTGGAAGATGTAATTGAAGAATTCTCTAATAACCGGGGATCTTCGGTGATTGTGGTTGATGAAAAAGGCAAACCGGTTGGAAGAATTCTGGCAGATGACATTATTGATGCCATGGTGCCAGCTGAAACTACTGGATTAGCTCAGGGCACAGGTGCACTTTCATGATGAGCAAAATCGATTCTAGAAAATTGCGCTTAGGCGCATTTCTTGCTGTTATGGGCCCTGGAATAATCGCGGGGCTCTCAGATGATGATCCAGCAGGCATCACAACTTATTCACAATTAGGAGCGCAATTTGGTTACCAATTACTTTGGACACTTGGTATTTCCACAATCGCTTTAATTTTATTTCAAGATTTAGGTGCACGTATTGGTGTGGTAACTCGCCAAGGATTAATTGGCTTAGTTCGCCAAAAGTATGGTGCAAGATCTGGAATGCTAAGCGCACTAGCTTTGGTAATTGCAAATATCGGAACCATGACAGCGGAATTTGCTGGCATTGCTGCGGCAGGTAATTTATTTGGAATTTCTAAATACATCACGGTGCCACTAGCTGGAATTGTGGTTTCGTTTTTAGTGTTACGTGGAAGTTTTGCTCGCGTAGAAAAAGTATTTTTAGCGTTAGCCTCAGTGTTTATCGCTTACATAATTGCAGGTTTTATGGCTAAACCTGATTGGTCTGCCGCAGCACAAGGACTGTTAGTGCCAAGCATGCCCTTTAATCAAGATGCGTTATTCATTGCGACTGCAACGCTCGGAACCACACTTGCACCTTGGGGACTTGCATTTATCCAAAGTTATGCGGTCGACAAAAGATTAACTAAAGAAGATCTCAAATTACTAAGAGTTGATGTTTGGACTGGTTCGCTCTTAACCGGAATCATCGGTTTCTTTGTGGTGATAACTTGCGCAGCTACATTAAATGTTAGTGGCAATACCAATATAAATGATGCAGCAGAGGCTGCTGAAGCCCTTAAACCGCTAGCTGGAACCATGGCTAAAGAATTATTCGCGGTAGGTTTAATCGGTGCTGCGCTATTAGCGGCTTCGATACTTCCACTTTCAACAGCATACGCAGTAACGGACTTAACTGGCCGGCCAGCTGCCTTGGACGACAAAGCAAATGAAGCACCGCTCTTTTATGCGACATTCGCTGCGATAACTGGTCTCGCTGCAACTTTAGTGCTGATTCCTGGCGCTCCTTTAATTAGCATTTTGGTCCTAACTCAGATTTTAAATGCGGTGCTTTTATTGCCATTACTTATATATATGTTTGGAATTGCAAAAGATGCACGCCTCATGGGTGAATTTAAAGCTAGTTCAAAAATGTTAACAGTTTACGCTTTGATAATTGCAGTTATATTTATCTGCGTATCCACTCTGCTCTGGTTAACGATTGCTGGATGAACCAGAAAAAACATTTAGCTTTCCCAAACAAAGCTGACTCCATTCGACTTAGCATTGGAGTACTAGGTATTGGGACCTCCGGACCATTAATTGCATTGAGTACCATGCCAGTTTTAGTACTTATTTTTTGGCGCAATTTGGGTGGTGCAATCGCTACATATCTTTTAAATTTTAAAAGATTGGAATTACGAGATCGCGAAGGATTTAAATGGTCTGCGATTGCCGGGGTAGTTCTTGCAGCACACTTCTTTGGATTTTTCCTGGCAATGCGTTACACCTCAGTGGCCTCAGGCACGGCATTAGCTGCTTTGCAACCAATCTTTGCCACAATTTTTGCAGTGTTTACTGGAGTACACGTTTCGAAAACTTCCTGGTTAGGCATGTTTATTGGATTCCTAGGAGTTCTATTCATATCTGGAGTGGATTTACATTTTTCCTGGCGCGCATTTCAAGGAGATTTGGCAGCCATAGTTTGCGCTGCACTTGCTGCAACTTATGTAAATCTTGGCGCAAAAGCTCAACGCAGTATTCCTGCCACTACGTACACAACTATCTGTTATTTTTTCTGTGCTTTGACTGCGTTACCTTTTGCTATTTTTCAAGCAAATTTCATTAATTTCACTGCTCGGGAATGGTGGATTGTCCTTGGCTTAATTGTTGGCGCTCAATTATTAGGTCATTCAATGTTTAATAGTGTTTTGAAACGTGTTTCGCCAGCAATTGTTTCAATGGTGGTTTTTTTCGAAGTACCAATCAGTGCCTTGCTGGCAGTTTGGTGGTTGGGGCAGAAGCCACACCTAGGAATCTGGTTAGGTATTTTGGTAATCATGCTTGGTAGCGCGCTAGTAGTCTTAGGTCGAACCGATGAAAATTGACTTGCACACCCATTCAACTAGAAGCGACGGAACGATGTCGCCAACTGAGTTGGTGCACCATGCAGTAATTAATGACATTACTGTCTTAGGTTTAACAGATCATGACACGGTTGCAGGATGGGACGAAGCTATCGCGTCAGTGCGAGGACAATTGCAACTGGCACTAGGTGCTGAAATTTCTTGTCTAACAGAAGCGCATGAAAGTATTCATATGTTGGCACTTTTATTTGATCGCGAATATCAGCCACTGCAAGAGGTGCTTGCATTGAGTCGAGACGATCGAATCCCACGAATGAAAAAAATGATTGAATTAATGGCGATAGATGGCATCAAAATCACTTTTGAAGAAGTTTTAAAATTTCAACCAGAAGGCGCCACTTTGGGTAGACCACATTTGGCAGATACATTAGTTGCCAAAGGCGTCGTTAAAAATCGTGATCAAGCATTTGCGGAATTCTTAGCAAATGACTCTAAATATTATGTTTCACATATTGCACCAACTCCTATCGAAGCGATTAAATTAATTAGAGCTGCTGGTGGAGTTGCGGTTATTGCGCATCCTTATTCTTCAATGCGTGATTCACAGCTGACCACAGATGATTTCATCTCCCTAAAAAATGCCGGATTAAATGGAATTGAAGTTGACCATAGAGATCATGGAATTGAGGAACGAAATAATCTTCGAGCCATTGCGAAAGAATTAGATTTAGTAGTTACCGGATCAAGTGATTTTCATGGTTCCGGGAAGTTAAATTCAATCGGCGAAAATGTGACTTCGCCAGAACAGTGGCAACAGTTAGAATCGCAGGCGAACCAGAGAAGGGTGGTCCAAAAATGAAAGATGCAAGCACGCTTACCTTTGCTTTGCAGGCATTTGTGACTTTGATGGTGATTTTGGATCCGCCTGGGAATGCGCCCATATTTCTTGGCGTCATAGGTGATCGTTCTGCAAAAGCGGGTCGACAATTAGCAATACAAGCCGCAGCGATTTCCTTTTTAATAATTGCTGGCTTTGCACTATTTGGAAGATTTGTACTTGATTATATGGATGTTTCGATTGGTGCCATGCAAGCTGCAGGTGGCTTATTGCTATTGCTTGTTTCTTTAAATTTATTAACTGGCAAAGAAGATAACGAACTCGCCTCTGGATCAAAAAACGTTGCGATGGTGCCGCTAGCAACTCCACTACTTGCTGGTCCTGGTGCAATTGTGGCGGTAATGATCTTTGCGCAGCGCGTTGAAAATACCCAGATGGGATTTGCACTTGCCGCAGCGGTAATAGCAGTACATATTTGCGTAGCCCTTGCGCTGATGGCTTCTACCTTTATCCTAAGAATTATCGGAAAAGCAGGCGTTGATTTACTGGCAAGAATTGCAGGACTGGTCTTAGCGGGTATTGCAGTGCAAATGTTAGTAAACGCGATTAACGCACTCTTCTAGTTCTGGTTCGCTCTCGCTTAGTTCTAGCCGGACGTTTTTCTGTAGCATTTTTTTCGACTGGCTTGTCTTTTGCGATTTTACTTTTACTCTCTTTAGCAATTCCTAAATCACTATATAGATGATCTGATGATGAATAAGTTTCTTGTGGTTCAGGGAAACCCAAATCTAATGCTTGGTTAATATGTGACCAACGAGTTAATTCATCCCAATCAACGAAAGTAATTGCAATGCCAGATGCTCCAGCACGAGCAGTGCGTCCAATCCTATGAACATATGTTTTTTCATCTTCAGGACATTGATAATTAATTACGTGCGTAATGCCATCAATATCTATGCCACGTGCCGCCACGTCAGTTGCAACCAAAATATCTTTTTTAAGTGATTTAAAATCTTTAAGCGCATTTTCACGTGCCCCTTGACCTAAATCTCCATGAATTGCGGTGGTTTTGAAGCCGCGCTCTTTCATGTCATCTGCAATTTGTTGGCATGCGCGTTTAGTTCGGCAGAAAATCATGGTGGGACCACGACCTGATGCTTGCAGAATTCGAGCTAACATCTCAGGTTTATCAAGTGCATGAGCTCTATAAACAAATTGTTTGATTTTGCTTACGACCGCGCCGGAGTCTTCAACTTCTGCGCGAATGTGTGTCGGTTGATTTAAAAACTTGCGCGCTAAAGTAACCACATCGCCAGGCATAGTTGCAGAGAAGAGCATTGTCTGGGTTCGGTTAGAAGTTAAATTAAAAATTTTCTCTACATCCGGCAAGAAGCCAAGATCGAGCATTTCATCTGCCTCATCGAGAACCAAATGTTTTACTTCTGTTAAATCCAGCGCCTTTTGTCGGTGGAGATCAAGTAAGCGGCCAGGTGTACCGACCACGATATCTACACCTTTTTTTAACTCTGCAATCTGAGGCTCCATTGGACGACCACCGTAAATTGCAGTTACTCGCAGATCTAAACTATCAGCTAATTTATCGAGCTCTTCTGCAACTTGAATTCCAAGTTCTCTAGTTGGCACTACAACAAGCGCAACAGCTTTTCCGCTGCCACGTTTAACATTATTTAGAATTGGAAGTCCAAAGCCAAGAGTTTTTCCAGTTCCGGTTTTAGCTTGACCAATAATGTCTGCGCCAGTTAGTGCAAGTGGAATAACCGCTTCTTGGATTGGAAATGGATTAATAAATCCAGCAGCAGTGATTGAATCTAAAAGTGCAGAGGTGAGACCTAATTCAGAGAAAGTTTTACTCAACTATTTGCCAAATCCAACCCGGCGCTCAGATTGTTCGTCGATTTCGACAAACCCAATCTTGTTCGCAGGTACAAGATATTCGCGGCCTTTAGTATCAGTCAATGAGAGCACTGCACCGGATGACATGGCTTTCTCAATTGCAACTTTGATTTCTTTTGGACTATCTGCAGTTTCAAATGAAATTTCAGAAGTTACATCGGTTACTGAGATACGTACATGTGCCATTTAATTAACCTTCGTTTCTAGGGAATCCGGAAATTCCTCGCCAAATGATATTTGTTGCCAATGTTTGAGCCTGTTCGCGACTTAATTTTGAATCACGCTCTAACCAATGTCTTGCAGTTACCTGAGCACTGCCGATCAAACCCACCCCAAGCAACATGGCTGCTTCTTGAGGCAGTCCGGTATCGAGTGAAATAACTGCGCTAACTGCTGCGGCGCAGTCATAAGTCATTCGATTTAAACGTTCACGAACTGCTGGTTCGACATTCATGTCGCTTTCAAAAAGTAGGCGAAAGGCTTCACCTTCGGCCTCTATGAAATCAAAGTATGCGCCAATTGTGGCTTGCACACGCTTGGCATTATCTGGAGTAGATTGAATTGCTTTTTGAATGGCAAAAACTAATGAATCAATATGGGTATCCAAAACAGCAAGATATAAATCTAATTTGGAAGGAAAGTGCTGATAAAGAACAGGCTTACTGACGCCAGCACGATCTGCAATTTCATCCATAGCGGCAGAGTGATAGCCAGCTGCGGTAAATACCTCAAGTGCAGCCGCTAGCAATTGTGCGCGGCGCTCGTCACGAGGAAGTCTCGCCTTATCGTTACTCATTGGTTGAATCTTAATGGCAGAATCGCTCGATATGAAACCGATTGTCGAACCAGGGCGCGAATTATCAAATGATGAGCAAGCCAGATATTCACGCCATCTTTTGATACCTGAGATTGATTTGATCGGCCAAAAGCGAATTGTTAATGCAAAAGTACTCTGCATTGGCGCGGGCGGTTTAGGTTCTCCAACCATTATGTATCTTGCTGCGGCAGGTGTTGGTGAAATTGGTATTGTTGATTTTGATCGAGTAGATATTTCTAACTTACAAAGACAGATCATTCACACTCAAACAGATCTAGGTAAGAGCAAAGCGCAAAGCGCTAAAGAGAAAGTTTTAGCATTAAATCCAAGTATTAAAGTTAATTTATATGAAGTAAGACTGGACGCTACCAACGCCTTAGAAATATTTAGAAATTACGACTTAATTATTGATGGTACAGATAATTTTGCGACTCGATATTTGATTAACGATGCGGCAGCACTTTTGGGGCTTCCATATATCTGGGGGAGCATTTATAGATTTGATGGTCAGGTGTCAGTATTTTGGAGTGAAGCTGGACCTTGCTATCGATGTCTACATCCAACACCGCCTCCGGTTGGAAGTGTTCCGAGTTGTGCTGAGGGTGGAGTATTAGGAGTTTTATGTGGAGCGATTGGCTCCATTCAGACAAATGAAGCGATCAAATTGATAACAGGAGTAGGTGAAAGCCTGCTGGGCAATTTACTTATTTTTGATTCCTTGGAAACTTCTTACCGAAAGATTCCAGTCAAGAAAAGTGCCGAATGCCCAGTATGTAGTGGCACTCAAAAAGAGTTGTTACCAGATTATGATGTTTTTTGTGGCATTTCAGAATCAATATCGCCGGAACAGTTAAATACCATTACAGACTACATACTTGTTGATGTGCGCGAACCAGAAGAACACGAAAAGCTATCAATACCTAATTCGGTTTTGATTTCTAAATCTAAATTTGAAGATGGCAGTGCATTAATATCCTTGCCTAGAGATCGGCAAATAATTCTTTACTGCCAAACCGGAAATCGTTCTGGTAATTGCCTAGAAATTTTGAAAAGTGCAGGTTTTCTAAACTCAACTCATTTAAAAGGCGGGATTTTGGCCTGGGAAGCGAGTCGGCCATGAAAAAACGAGCTTTATTTGTGCATGCACATCCAGACGATGAAACCATAAACAATGGCGCCACCATGGCACAGATGGTTGAAGAAGGTGTTGCAGTCACTTTGATTACTTGCACAAGAGGCGAAGAGGGTGAAGTGTTAATCCCTGAACTATCCCATTTAGCAAGTCACGCTGAAGATAAATTAGGTGCCCATCGAGAAATTGAACTGGCAAATGCTATGAAAGAACTTGGCGTTACTGACCATCGATTTTTAGGCAAGTATCGAGATAGCGGCATGATGGGTACGCCTCAGAATGAACATCCAAATTGTTTTTGGCAGGCAGATGTAGATGAAGCTGCAAAGAAACTTGCCGTTATTATCGATGAAATTAAACCGCAAGTCATGGTGACCTATGATGAAAATGGCGGATACGGCCACCCAGATCATATTCAAGCGCATCGGGTGGCGATGCGTGCATCAGAGATAGCAAACTGGCAGATTCAGAAAATATATTGGAACATCATGCCCAAATCTGTAGTGCAACGTGGAATGGATGCCATGAAAGATAAAGGAAGCGAATTCTTTGGCACAGAAAATGTTGATGAATTACCGTTCGTGAAAGATGATTCATTTGTTAATTCAGTCGTTCATGCTCCAAAACAAGTGGGCAAGAAGATGGCTGCCATGAAGGCTCATGCCACCCAGATAACTTTAGATGGCCCATTCTTCGCGCTTTCAAATAATTTAGGCGTTGAAGTATTTGCCGATGAGTATTACACCTTGGTCAAAGGAGAAAAATCAGGACCATTTAATGCAGAGAATCTGGAAATTGATTTATTTGCTGGGGTAACGTTCTAAATCTGTAAGTATGGTGTATTTGGTAACCCTCGGACTGATATAAAGCAGAAGCGATTTCATTTGATTTTTCTACTTGTAAAGCAAGTTTTGCACCGCCAGATTCATTTTCTAGCGCACGCAGCATCTTGCGACCAATTCCTTTACCCCGATGTTCTGGGTCTACCCAAATTCTAGAAAGTACCGCCCAGTCATCCGCAAAAGCAATTCTTCCAATTGCCAACACTTGGTTCGATTCAGTAATCGACAAATACTTTGCCGGAGTGCGTTCTAGTAAAGGTTTAATGGCATCATCACTATAAACCGCTAACCAATTTTTATTAGGTGAATCTGAAATTTCATATTCAAAATCAATTTCACTTGTCTGGCCATCTTTTACCATGACATTACTTTCAACCAAAATTTTAAATCCTCTACCTTCTAACTCAGCATCAATTTCATGATTAATCTCTGGGGCGAGTGCAATGGTTGGATTCATGCCACGACTTTGATACCAAATTATCAATTCATCAATATGATTGCCGGGGCCGAGAATTAATCCAGAATTTGCGCGACGAGTAATTCCAACGTCTGCTCGAAAAATCCAATTACCTGCTGATTTCTCTTCGCGCGCTTTCCAAGTTTCATTGAGTACTCGTTCTAAATCGTAAATGCGTATGGAAAGCGGAGCCCCAGAAGTTGCAGTTCTAGGTACTTGGACAATTTCGCGCCAGAGATAAATTTTTGTGGGATCAAATTCAATAATCTGCCCATGGCGATTTTTAAGAGAGGTCGGGGATATGAGCTCTCCGACAATATCTCGGTAACCAGGGTCATCATGCAGGCGGATAGTTACCCGCTTGCCAATATCACTCTCTGAAATTTGACCCATGTAAGAATAATAAAGCTAGGGCGATTAGGTAGAATTCCAGCCATGACATACGTAATTGCCGAACCTTGTGTAGACGTCAAAGATAAATCTTGTATCGATGAATGCCCAGTAGATTGCATCTACGAAGGAAATCGCATGCTTTACATCCATCCAGATGAATGCGTGGATTGCGGAGCCTGCGAACCAGTATGCCCAGTTGAAGCGATTTACTACGAAGATGATGTGCCAGAAAACTTAAATGAATTCCGCGAAAAAGCGCCACAATTCTTTATCGAACTTGGTTCACCTGGTGGCGCTGCCAAAGTTGGTAAGAAGGATTTTGATCCTGAGTTTGTAAAAGCGCTGCCACCAAAGAGCGAATAAAAGCGAGCAAGTAACTCTTTGAAGCTTCCAGATTTTCCTTGGGATGCGTTAGCGCCTTTCGGTGAGAAAGCGCGAACGCATCCTTCTGGTTTTATTGATCTCTCGCAGGGAACACCGGTAGATCCAACCCCTGAATTTATTCAAGCCGCCTTTCGCGCTGCTTCAAACTCACCAAGTTATCCAGTAACCGCTGGTACACCAGAGTTGCGTGAGTCAATTACTAATTGGGCAAAGAGTGAATTAGGCGCAACTGGTGACTTTGGAGTATTGCCACTTATTGGCTCAAAAGAGTTAGTCGCTTGGCTGCCAACTATTCTGCAAAGCAGCCAGGTTTTATATCCAGAAATTGCTTATCCCACCTATTTAGTTGGTTCCATGATTGCAAAGACTAAAGCTACTCCAGTGGGTTTTGATGCGACTTCATGGCCTAAAGCAGATTTAGCGTGGGTTAACTCTCCATCTAATCCCACGGGTCGAGTAAATACAGATGCTGAATTAATCAATGCTATTGAGTGGGCACGAAATGGTGGCGTGGTTGTAGCAGATGAATGCTATTTAGAATTTGGAAATAACATAATTCCGAAATCGATTCTCTCTTTAACTAACGGAGATAATAAGAATATTTTGGCAATCCATTCACTCTCAAAACGCTCTTCAATGGCAGGTTATCGCGCCGCCATGATGATTGGAGATAAAGACTTAATCGCAAAGATTTTAGAGGTGCGCAAACATGCTGGAATGATGGTGCCACTTCCAGTGCAAAAAGCGATGATTGCCGCTCTTTCTGATAATAAACATGTCGCATTGCAAAGAGAGTTATACAACTCCCGCAAAGCAAAAGTCAGAAGTGCGATAGAAAAAAACGGATTTAAGGTCGATCACTCTGAAGCTGGTTTGTACCTTTGGGCTACCAGATCCGAACCAGATTGGGACTCCGTCTCTTGGTTTGCCGAACATGGAATTTTGGTAACGCCCGGACATTTCTATGGCGAAAAAGGTGGAAAACATGTGCGAATTGCGATGACCGCAACCGATGCACAAATCGATGAACTTGTGAAGCGAATCGGCTAATCAATGACTGAGGCGATTCTGCTTGTAGGTGGGTTCGGTACTCGCTTACGTCCATTAACTAATTTTCGACCAAAGCCAATGCTGCCAATTGCATCATTACCAGTTACAGAACATCAATTAGCAATGGCCCAACGTGCGGGAATTAAAAGAATTGTGCTGGCTACCTCATATTTATCAGAGGTTTTTATCCCTTATTTTGGAGATGGATCAAAATGGGATCTGGAAATTAAATACGCAGTTGAAAAAGAACCGCTCGGCACAGGTGGCGCCATTAGAAATGCCGCCAAAGAGTTAGCAGGAGATAAGCAAGTAGTAATTTTCAATGGCGATGTTTTAAGTTCTCATAATTTAAAAGCTCAGCTAGATCTTCATATAAATTCAAATGCAGATGTAACTTTGCATCTGACTCGTGTAGTAGATGCGCGTGCATATGGATGTGTACCAACAGATGAAAGCGGAAGAGTCACTGCATTCCTTGAAAAAATGGATAATCCAGTCACCGATACAATTAATGCCGGCTGTTATGTATTTGATAGTTCAATTATTGAATCGATTCCAGAGCATGAAGTAGTCAGCGTTGAACGCCAAACTTTTCCAGCACTTATTTCTACGAACCGAAAAATCATGGGTTTTATTGAGAATTCATATTGGTTGGATATTGGAACTCCAAGTGCACTAATGAAGGGTTCGCGTGACTTGGTAACAGGTGTTGCCGATGCCGATGCTTTAGATAAATATAAATTCTCACACCGAGATAGAAATTTCATTTCATTAAGTGAGAAGATTTCTGGAGAATTCAAAGGTGGCAGTGCTATCGGAGCTCACTGCACATTAACTGATTGCCAGGTCGATGGTTCCATAATTTCAGATGGGGTAGAGGCCAGAGATTGCGTTATCAATAATTCTTTTATCGAAATTGGAGCAAAACTTCCGCCGGGATCGGTAATTGAGAACTCATTTGTGGATCCAGATGGCGAAATATCTCTCCTATTCAGTTAATTTCAGTTAATTTCCGTTAATTTAATAAAAATTGACCATTTTTTACCCCTAATTGACTTCATCCCACTTGACTAAATCGAGTTACACGCGTGTAATTCACCCAATGACTTACGGGGGACAGCCCGTAGGCCCAAACGACACAGGAGTCGATATATGCGTCAAGAAGGTCCAAGCATTCAGCTGGAAACTGGCGAGGTCGTCGAGCTTTCATGGCAAGAGCGCGCACTATGCGCACAGACCGATCCAGAGGCCTTCTTCCCCGAAAAAGGCGGTTCAACCCGCGAAGCAAAGCGCGTCTGTACGTCATGCGATGTGCGCTCCGAATGCCTCGAATATGCGTTGGCACACGATGAGCGTTTTGGCATCTGGGGTGGTCTCTCAGAGCGTGAACGTCGTCGCTTAAAGCGCCGCTCAGCTTAATTTCCCTAAACGACCGGATTCATTAAGACTTACACCTGATGACTCAGGTAACTGCAATTCTGGTCGTACATGATGGTGCGACGTGGCTGCCACAGGTAGTGGCGGCGGTTGCATCTCAATCTCGAACCCCAAATCGCACAATTGCGGTTGATACTGGGTCAGTTGATGGCTCTACTAAGTTATTAAGTGGCGCTCGCATTAAAAATATTTCTATTAATCGTGGCGAAGGATTTGGCACTGCAGTTTCCGAAGCAGTTGCAACGCTGCCACCTGTTGAATCTGAAGATGAATGGATTTGGTTACTGCATGATGACAGTGCACCTGATTCAATGGCACTGGAAAAGTTATTAGAAGCAGTTACTGATCGACCAAATATTGCAATGGTCGGACCGAAAATTCTTGGCTGGAATGATCGTTCACATTTACTTGAAGTAGGAATCAGTATTGCGCGAAATGGCGCTCGCTGGACTGGACTTGAGAAAGATGAGTACGACCAGGGTCAACACGATGGAATTTTTGAAGTGCTCTCAGTCAGTACCGCCGGAGCTTTAATCAGGCGATCAGTTTTCGAAGAACTTGGCGGTTTTGATGAGAAATTAGATCTATTCCGCGACGATGTTGATTTTGGCTGGCGAGTTCATGCTGCTGGGCAATCGGTATTGGTCAATACCGATGCTGTTATTTATCACGCTGAAGCTGCCGCATCGGAACGAAGAGATGTGGATGTCGATGAAGCTTTTTTGCATCGCCCACATTTACTCGATCGTAGAAATGCGGCGTATGTGCTGCTCGCGAATTCGACTTGGTGGATGTTGCCATTTATTTCTCTCCAGGTTGTTGGCGCTGCACTTGCACGTGCAATCGGGTATTTGTTTGCCAAGTTGCCTGGATATGCATCTGATGAATTATTAGCGCTATTTAGATTATTTACTCGCCCAGATTTAGTCCGAGCTGGTCGAAAATGGCGAAAAGAGGATCGTCTAGTTTCACCTCGAGTAGTCACCAGATTTATGCCTTCCAGAATTTCGCAATTTAGAATCGCCATTGATGCTTTAACCGATAGCATCCAAGAGCGTCTCTTTCCAACTCAGTCAGAATTAAAATCTGAAATTTCAGATGACGAAGATCTACCTACTTCAAATATTGATCGAAATTGGCGAGTGCTCCTTAAAAGACCAGATTTAATGGCCTTTTTTATCGCCTTTATTTTTTCTATTATTTTCTCTCGTAGTCGATTTGGTTCGATTGCAGGTGGTGCTCTACCAGAGACTCCTAAAGGCGTATCAGAACTGTGGAAACTTTACGCTGAATCTTGGCATCAAGTTGGGCTAGGAAGTTCAAGTGCAACACCAACTTGGGTAGCGGTAATTGCACTTGTGGGAACTTTGACATTTGGAAACGCTCAAATTTTTATTTCAGCCCTTTTCAACTTTGCACCATTTATTTTATTTAGTGCGATATATATCTGGCTTCGCAAGATTACTTCACATATTTGGCTAGCGATTTTTGGCGGTGCTTTATATGCAATGTCTCCCGTTGCACTAGCAACTATTAATGCCGGGCGCTTAGGAACATTGATAGTTATGATTTCGCTGCCACTTACTTTGCATTTGCTAAGTGGCACTCTTGAAATCGAGAAGTTATCAATAAGGAAAATTTTCCAATTGGGACTTTTCCTTTCGCTAGCAGTGGCATTTTCTTTACCTTATTTGCTTGCATTAGGAATATTTTATTTAGGTTTGACTATTTTTGATTATCTACATATTCCACGTGATGTACTTAAGAAAAGAATTCAAAACAGATTCTTGCTTTTAGCAGTGCCGTTTCTGGTGAATTCTCCGTTTACAACCGAAGCCCTATTGCATCCAACAAGATATTTGCTTGAACCTGGATTAGCTCTATCAGGCGGTGGTCCAAATTTGGCACTGCTTGCAAATCCTGGTGGCATTGGCTCGATTCCTTGGTGGATGGTTGGCCCAATTAGTGCACTACTTTTAGTATCAATTTTTTCAAGAACTAATGCGCGCTACTTTGCTTTCGTCGGTGCTGGATTTTTAAGTCTTGCAATTCCATTATCAGGTTTATCTTTTCCTGCACACGGAACTTCAATCGGATATCCATTATGGACCGGAACCTTCATTTCTATTTCAACTATTGCGGGTATTACCGCTGGTGCAATAGTTCTTGATCAACTACGTAAACATTTAGAGAAATCGGCAGTAAATCATCGCCATATTTTGGCAGCGCTGCTTTTAGCAAGCTCAGTTATTTATACAGCTGGAGCGGCATTCTGGAGCGTGGTTACTACTTCGCCCCTGCACACTATTTCTAATCGAGTACTACCAGAATTTTTAGGCGTAACGCCTGGAACAAAAACGGTAGTGCTCAGAAAAGTTGCTGATGGTTCGCTAAATTATTTTATAGCTCGAGGTCATGACATATTCTTAGGTGATCCAGACGTAGCACCAGCCACAAATCCAGAAATATCAGCCGCAATTCGCGCTACGGTTGATGGCAGTGGTGTGACCGCTGGCGCAACACTTGCGGAGTATGGAATCAAGTATTTATTTGTGAAAGCTCCGGCACCAGAATCTCTAGTAAGAACTATTGATGGACTCGGTGGATACGTTAGAAATTCTGCCACATCAGATGGAATCACCTGGCGAGTTATCGGAAACTCAGATCGATTGATTTTCACAAACAAAAACGCAACAGTAGTTTCACTTGAAACCAAAGATATCAGCGCAAATTTCACTTTGACCAAGCCAGGAATTTTGAGATTGGCAGAAAATTATGATCGTAATTGGAAAGTAATTGGTAATGGAAAGTATGTCGCGAAATCTCCAAATTCCAATAATCTACCTGAGTTCAAAATTCAAGAGGCAGGAGATTATTTATTAATTCATGACGGTACTGCCAGACGTGCATTATTATCTTTGCAAATCATATTTTTACTAATTGCAATGGTAATGGCAGCTCCAGCCGGTCGCCGCAAACGTGATCAGGAGATGCCATGAAATTTCGCCGTTTAATTTATCTAATTTCGATATTTGCAGTTGCCACATTCATTGGGAATTTGCTGCAAGCAAATGGTGATTCTCGTAAATATTCGGAAAACTATCCAGAATTGGTCTGCCCGAATATTGGTGGAGCCCAGACCCAAGTTTCTCTAACCAGCAGTAAGAAATTGGTTCGTTTCCTACCCGCCAAAAATTATAACTTTGTACCTGCAAAGACCAATAGATTATTAACAAATACCAGCTCCGTTATCGTGGATGGTGAAGGCACTAGCTCTATGGCATGGATTTCAAAGTCTGGAGTTTGGGCAGGCGGAGTGAATTGTTTAGCGCCACAAGAAGTGCAGTACTTTGTAGGTGCAACTGCGGATGTAACTAGTAAAGCCAAATTAGTAGTGGTTAATGCTGGTTTGAGTTCCTCGATTGTTGACGTAATTACATTCAGTGAAAGCAGCTCATTTAAGAAGACAATTAATGTGGCTAAAAATCAGGTCACCTCGTTGAATTTGGTTGCACTTGCACCAGGTGCTAAATCAGTTGCCTTACAAGTAATTCCCAGAACGGGACGCGTGACTTCATATTTGGTTGACGAACGTGGTCGTGGATTGCGTTTATTAGGTGGTGATGTGGTTAATTCCCAAAGCACATTAAATAAAAATCTCTGGATTCCTGGGATTGCACATAGCGCTACTAATAAGAGTCATGTACTCAGAATTTTGAATCCAGGTGCGGCAGCCACTTTGATTACTGTGGAGATTCTCTCTAAAGAGGGAAGATATATTCCGGTCGGTTTAGATAATCGAAAAATCGCCGGTGGAAAAGTTGCAGACATTTCCTTTGATTATGATGGAAAACAAACAAGTTTCGGGATTCGCATAACATCAGATCAAATAATCGCAGCGTCGGTTTTTAGTAGAGTAGGCGCAGATTTTGTTTGGAGTTCTGCAAGCACTCCAGGGACTACCGGTACATGGGCGGTAACTGGACTGGATCCAAATATGCAATTTGTTGGCAACGAAATTGAAGCTGAGATAAAAGTATTAATGCCAAGAAAAAAAATAATTGCAAAACGATTAGTTGGCAACGATTATTTAACTTATAAATTGCCAAGTGGTGCGATTGGGGTAAGAATAGATCGAATCTCCAGAGATACTGCCTCGGCATTGCTTGTTACTTCTCAGAGTGGAATCGGCTATCTACCTTTGGTAAGCGGTTCTGAATTGACCAGAAGCACAGTACCTACCGCCAATATCGGCGTGTTAAACCCATAATCCATTGAGCAAGCGGACTATTTTTATCGTATGAGTACACGCACAAGTAGACATTGTTCTCGCTCGGGCTGTCATCGAAAAGCTGCAATGACTCTAACTTATGTTTACTCAGAGTCAATTGCTGTACTAGGACCACTTGCAACATACTCCGAACCGCATGCATATGATTTATGTGAAATACATGGTGCAAAACTTACGGTGCCAAATGGGTGGCAAGTCATTCGCCGAGAAATAAATTCTGGCGAAACTGGACCTTCGGAAGAAGATTTAATGGCAATTGCGAATGCAGTGCGCGAAGTAGCAACGCGCGAACTTAATGAAAATTCAGATCAATCAATTACGAATTCAGCTGCAATTGGGCGCCGAGGACATCTTCGTTCGGTACCGAATTCTTAAATCCAATTTTTATAATGACCATACCTAATATTTTTAAAGCTTACGACATACGTGGTTTAGTGGGCTCTGAATTAACTAAGCAGTTTGCTTTTTCAACTGGTGTTGCCTTTGCTAAATTTCTTGAACTAGAGCGCGAACCTGCGACAGTAGTAATTGGTGAAGATATGCGGCCTTCATCTCCGGAGCTAGCAGATGCTTTTTCAGCTGGAGTAACTTCACAAGGTATGGATGTCATAAGAATAGGTTTCGCTTCAACAGACATGCTCTATTTTGCCGCTGGAAAATTAAATTTACCTGGCGCGATGTTTACCGCTAGCCATAATCCGGCTGAATATAACGGAATCAAATTGTGTTTAAGTGGCGCTCGACCAATAGGTAAGGAGTCAGGACTACTTACGATAGAGAAATTTGTTAGGGATGGCGTGCCGGTAAGCATGCGCCCAGTTGGGGTAGAGAGCCAAAGAAAAATGCTCGATGAATATGTTGATTACTTGATGTCTTTGGTGGATCTCTCAAATATAAGAAAATTAAATATCGTAATTGATGCTGGTAACGGAATGGCTGGACATACCGCACCTGCGGTTTTCTCGCGCATAAATGCGCAACTCACCGAAATGTATTTTGAACTGGATGGCACATTTCCAAACCACGAAGCAAATCCAATTGATGAAGAGAATCTCAAAGATTTAAAGAAAATGGTTAAGAAAAAAGGTGCTGACATTGGATTAGCATTTGACGGAGATGCAGATCGCTGTTTTCTAGTTGATGAAAAAGGTAATGCAGTAAATCCCTCTCTATTAACTGCATTGATTGCTGATCGGGAATTAAAGAAAAAACCTGGCGCTTCAATAATTTACAATTTGATTTCATCTCGTGCAGTTCGCGAAGTAGTCACAGAAAATGGCGGTAAAGCTCTGCGTTCTAGAGTTGGACACTCTTACATCAAAGCATTAATGGCTGAGTCCGGAGCAATTTTTGGCGGCGAGCATTCGGGACATTTTTATTTTGCAGAGTTTTGGCGTGCAGATTCAGGAATGTTGGCTGCTTTGTATGCAATTGCAGCGCTTGGCCAAAGCGAGCAAACACTCTCTGAATTACTGAAACCATATGCAAGGTATTTTGCAAGTGGTGAAATCAATTCCAAAGTTTCTGATAGCAAGGCCACCATGGCTGAAATTAAAGCTCTATATAGCGCTAAACCCGGAGTAACCACCGATGAATTAGATGGCCTTACCGTAGATGGCGATGATTGGTGGTTTAACGTGCGTGCATCCAATACCGAACCACTCTTGAGACTTAATGTTGAGGCTAAGACTCCAGCACAAATGGAGGGCTTGCGCGATGAGGTACTTGCGCTAATTAGGCGTTAAACTGGGGGCCTGCGCGAGGCCTCGCCGATTAATAGTTATCTCATCAAGTACAGGAGTAAAAATTGTCTACGACGACCTCAATTAAACATGATATTGCTAACCCTGCGTTAGCAGCTGAAGGTAAGAAGCGAATTGAATGGGCAGAAAGAAATATGCCGGTTCTTGCACAAATTCGCGAACGTTTTGAAAAGTCAAAACCATTCACAGGTGTTCGAATTGCTGCATGTATGCACGTCACCACCGAAACCGCAAATTTAATGCGCGTACTTAAAGCGGGTGGCGCTGAAATCGCACTTTGTGCATCAAATCCACTTTCAACCCAGGATGACACTGCTGCAGCGCTTGTTCACGAATATGGAATTAGCGTATTTGCTCGCAATGCAGTTGATCGTGATGGTTACTACGCACACATCAATGCGGCACTTGATATCGAACCACACCAGGTATTCGACGATGGTTGCGATTTAGTAAATACACTTCACACCACACGTAAAGAATTACTTCCAAACATCTCTGGGGGCTGCGAAGAAACCACAACCGGCGTTATCCGTCTGACTCAGATGGCAAAAGATGGCGCTTTAACTTTCCCTATGATCGCGGTCAACGATACTGACACTAAACATATGTTTGATAATCGTTACGGAACAGGGCAATCCACTTTAGATGCAGTTTTCCGTGCCACAAATTTCTTGCTTGCAGGTCGCACTATGGTGGTAGCTGGTTTTGGTTACTGCGGTAAAGGTGTCGCAGAGCGCGCGCGTGGATTAGGTGCAGATGTTATTGTCACTGAGATTGATCCAACTAAAGCTTTAGATGCAATGATGCAAGGTTTCCGCGTAATGCCAATGACTGAAGCTGCAAAAATTGGTGACGTCTTTATTACCGTAACTGGCAATCGTGATGTACTACGCGAAGAGCATTTCCAAGTCATGAAAGATGGCGCGATTTTGGCTAACTCTGGCCACTTCGATATTGAAATCGATGTAGCTTGGCTTGAGCAAAATGCAGTTAAGAAGAATGCAAAAATGCGTCATCAAACCGACGAATATGTTTTAAAGAATGGCAACCGCTTACTTCTGCTAGCAGAAGGTCGTTTAGTTAACCTAGGTGCTGCTGAAGGTCATCCGGCCGCAGTTATGGATCTCTCTTTCTCAGATCAAGCGCTTACAGCTGAATATCTAGTTAAAGAAGCCAAGAACTTAAAACCTGGCGTACATAACGTGCCAACTGAAATTGATAAAGAAGTTGCTCGTTTGAAGTTAGCCAGCATGGGTGGCGCAGTTGATGTATTAACTCCTGCTCAAGAGCTTTACTTGAACTCTTGGGAACACGGTAGCTAATGACATTAGTGCTTGTCGTCGATGACGATCAAGATCTAGCAGAGATGCTCGGCATCGTTTTAACCGGTGCCGGCATCGATGTAGAGATGGTTGGTCGTGGCGATGAAGCACTTGAGGCTTTTCGTGAAACTAAACCAGATTTAGTTTTATTAGATGTTATGTTGCCAGGAATTGATGGCGTTGAAGTTTGTAAATTAATTCGCGCTGAATCTATGGTTCCCATTGTGATGTTGACTGCCCGAGGCGATACCCAAGATGTAGTGGCTGGATTAGAAGCAGGTGCAGATGATTACATTGTTAAGCCTTTTAAACATCCATCGGAGTTAGTCGCCCGAATTCGAACCAGATTACGTCGCTCAACTTTGCCATCAACTGGGCAAGTTTCCATTGGTGATTTAAAAATCGATATGGTCGCCCACGAAGTTGTTCGCGGAGGCAAGAAAATACTTTTAACTCGTTTAGAGTTTGAATTACTAGCAGCACTTGCCAAAGAACCAGGTCGCGTTTTTACCCGCGAAGCGTTGCTATCTGAAGTTTGGGGTTACCACCATTCCACAGATACCCGTTTAGTGAACGTGCACGTACAGCGATTAAGATCAAAAGTAGAAATTGATCCTGATAATCCTGAAATTGTATTAACGGTGCGTGGTGTTGGATATCGAGCAGGTACTACGGCCGCTAAGTGAAAATCTCTAAATGGCTGCGCCATTCACTTGCAGCTCGAGTAGTGATCTCCACTTCGCTACTTACCTTTGCCGCCATCTGGATTGCTGGATCCGCGCTTTATTCCAACCTTTCAAGTGGAATCAAAGGCGTTAAATATGAATCTTCAATCTCTGACACCAAAGCCACTGTTTATGCATTGCAATACCAATTTCTTTTAGCGGGCGATGAACCAAGAGCGATTCGTAAAGCAATCGATGATCTCTCTACTAACGGAACTGTTTTTGGAACCACCACCAATACCGCACCATTTTTAATTTTTGTGCCGGCACCCGGAACTAATGTTATGAAGAACAATTACACAACTGTTTCCGCATTCTTATCAGGTTCAATGATTCCAGCCAAACTACGCGCCACTGTGCGCAGCGACGCCAATGCCCATAGTTCATATCAAAGAATAACTAATACATTTGGTTTAACTTCAGAAGTATTAATTGTTGGAAATCAAATTGAAATACCCAAGGTAGGTTTGTACGAGTTATATCTACTTTTTAATTTAGATAATCAAGGAAAAACTTTACAGATCGTAGCGAATTCTCTGATTGCCACCGGAACCGCTTTAGTGCTTTTAGTTGCATTGGTGACCATTTTGGTTGTGCGGCAAGTAGTTCGACCAGTTCGTGAAGCGGCTAAAACTGCCGAAGCTTTAGCATCTGGTGACTTAGGAAAGCGCATGGATGTTCACGGAGAAGATGAAATTGCGCGACTTGGTAGTGCATTTAATGAAATGGCTAACTCCTTACAACTACAAATTAATCGACTCGAAAATCTTTCTCATGTGCAACAAAGATTTGTGGGTGACGTTACGCATGAATTGCGGACTCCATTGACTACATTACGTATGGCTGCCGGAATGATTCATAGTGCAAAAACTAATTTTGACCCGACGCTACAACGAAGCGTGGAATTAATGATGTTGCAATTAGATAGGTTTGAAAGACTGCTCGAAGATTTACTAGAAATTAGCCGATTTGATGCCGAAGTAGCCATTATTGAACCGGTGGAATTTGATCTCTGCCTCTTAACTACAAATGCAATTGACGACTTACGACTTGTCGCAAGCGAAGCGGGCACACACATTGAATTAAAAAGACCAGCTGACTCGGTTTATATTAAGAGTGATATCCGTAGAGTGGAACGAATTCTGCGAAATTTATTGATAAACGCAATAGACCATGCCGAAGGAAAGCCAATTATCGTCACAATTAATCAGGATGATAGTGCAATCGCAGTTTCAGTCAGAGATCACGGAATAGGTTTAGATAAAGAGAGTGCACTAAGAGTATTTGATCGTTTCTGGCGTGCAGATCCATCTCGCTCTCGAATCAGAGGCGGAACTGGACTAGGACTTTCAATGGCTTTAGAGGATGCTCGTTTACATAATGGCGAATTAGAAGTTTATGGTGAGCCTGGCAAGGGTGCGCACTTTGTTCTGACTTTGCCTAAACTAGCCGGAGGCGAAATTCCACAGCGACTTATTCCGCTGAAATTTTAAGTTCCTGAAAGTAAATAATTGGGGAGTGTTCGCACCGCTTAAAGAGTTGCTATTTCCAATCCATTGCTTTGGATGTAAAGCTATTGGAATAGATATCTGCTCTAATTGTCGAAAGTATTGGAATCCACATTTCTATGTGCAAACTATTGCAGATCTAAAAGTATATTCTGCGATTCGATATTCACCTGTGGCGAAATCAATTTTGCTAGGCGCGAAAGAGAATTCTTATGCTACTGCCGACAAATTATTAGTTGATGCGCTTTTGAATTGTTTGCATAGGCTACCTTCGCAAGTGCTTCGCCAAGCAACTTTGCTACCAATACCAGGTTCTAAACGCGCAATTAGAAAGCGCGGCAGAGATTTCATTTTGGAAATAACTAAAGAAGTTTCCTTAAAAAGCGGTGTACCACTCATTTCGGGAATGCAAATCGATAGGAGATTGTTAGACCAAAGTGGACTAAGCGCAGTTGATCGAAAACGGAATATCTTCGGAGCTTTTTCAGTTGATAAAAGTGTTCAAGGCATTACCGGAGAAATTCTCTTAGTTGATGATTTGGTCACAACTGGAGCAACCCTTTTAGAGGCAAAAAGAGCCTTAAATAAGAGTGGTTTTTCGGTAAATCAGGCGATTACCGCCTGCGTGGCACAGACCTCTAACATATGAGCCTATTCGCAAAGGTGATTTCAGAAAGGGAGTAAATGTCGATTCTAGATCGCATTCTTCGGGCAGGTGAAGGTCGAATTCTTAAAGAGTTGGCCAAAATTGCCGAAACTGTTAACTCCTTCGAATCTAAGATTTCAGCGCTCTCTGATTCTGAATTAGCTGCTAAGACCGCAGAATTTAAGAATCGATTAGCAAATGGCGAAACGCTAGATGATCTACTTCCAGAATCTTTTGCAGTGGTGCGTGAGGCAGCAAAACGCACTTTAGGTCAGCGTCACTACGATGTTCAGCTAATGGGTGGCGCAGCGCTACATAAAGGCAATATCGCCGAAATGAAAACGGGTGAGGGTAAAACTCTAGTATCAACTTTGCCAGCTTATTTAAATGCGTTATCTGGTAAAGGCGTACATGTTGTAACCGTAAACGATTATTTGGCAGAACGTGACTCGGAGTGGATGGGACGTGTACATCGATTTCTAGGATTGAAAGTTGGCGTGATTCTTGCATCTATGACGCCAGCAGAACGACGCGAGGCATATCACGCGGATATCACTTACGGTACAAATAACGAATTTGGCTTTGATTATCTGCGTGACAACATGGCTTGGTCACTTGAAGAGTGCGTACAGCGAGGTCACAATTTTGCAATTGTTGACGAAACCGACTCAATTTTAATTGATGAGGCCCGAACTCCATTAATTATTTCTGGCCCAGCAGATAAACCAACCAAGTGGTACGTTGAGTTCGCAAATATCGTCCAGAAATTAGAACGTGACGTGCATTATGAAGTTGATGAAAAGAAGCGAACTTCTGGAATTCTCGAAGCAGGTATCACTAAAGTTGAAGAGCTACTTCAAATTGGCAATCTTTACGAATCAGCAAATACACCATTAATTAGCTATCTAAATAATGCAATTCGTGCAAAAGAGCTATTTAAACGAGATAAAGATTATGTAGTTATGAATGGCGAATTGTTAATTGTTGATGAGCATACAGGTCGAATTTTAGCGGGACGCCGTTATTCCGAAGGTATGCATCAAGCTCTTGAAGCAAAAGAACGAATTGAAATTCAAATAGAAAATCAAACTTTGGCAACTATTACTTTGCAGAACTATTTCCGCTTATACGAAAAGCTCTCTGGCATGACCGGTACTGCAATGACTGAAGCATCTGAATTTATGCAAATTTATAAGTTGGGCGTAGTTCCAATCCCAACAAATCGTCCAATGCAACGCATTGATCAATCAGATTTAGTTTACAAAACTGAAGCTGGAAAATTTGAAGCGGTAGCTAATGATATTACTGAGCGTTATCGAAAAGGTCAGCCAGTTCTTGTTGGTACCGTCTCGGTTGAAAAATCAGAAGAATTATCTGCAACTTTAAAGAAACATGGTGTGCCGCACGAAGTTTTAAATGCAAAGCAACATCAACGTGAAGCTGCGATTATTGCCCGTGCGGGTGTTAAAGGTGCAGTAACAGTCGCGACAAATATGGCTGGACGCGGTACTGACATTATGTTGGGTGGCAATCCAGAGTTTATGGCTGATTTTGAAATTCAAAAGCGCGGCATTTCGCCGGTTGATAATCCTGCGGAATATGAAGCGGAATGGCCAGCTGAGATTGCAAAACAAAAGTCAGCCGTAGCAACGGGCCATGAAGAGGTAATTGCACTTGGCGGTTTATATGTATTAGGTACCGAACGTCACGAATCAAGACGTATCGACAACCAGCTTCGTGGTCGTTCTGGCCGTCAAGGAGATCCAGGCGAGTCTCGTTTCTATCTTTCTTTGCAAGATGATTTGATGCGCCGCTTCAACTCTGCGATGGTAGAACGTTTCTTGACTGCAGCTGGAATTCCAGATGACCAACCCATCGAATCAAAAATGGTCTCCAACTCAATTAAATCTGCGCAAACTCAAGTAGAAGCCCAAAATTTTGAAATTCGTAAGAATGTTTTGAAATATGACGATGTGATGAATCGTCAACGCGAAGTGATTTATGGCGAACGCCGATCAGTTTTAGAAGGCAAAGATATTTCGGAGCAAGTTCAGAGATTCTTATCTGAAACAATCTCTGCCTATGTATCTGCAGCGAC
>CAYYFI010000001.1:61650-80978 GCA_964471265.1 uncultured Actinomycetes bacterium
ATGATGGAAGGAATTCAGGAAGAGATTGCTGGATTTATTTTCAATGTGGAAGTTTCCGTAGAAACTCAGCATGTACATGGTGGTGGATTAGATGCGCCAAAGCCACAGCAACTCTCATATTCTTCAGCAGATGAAACGGGAGTGGCACGCAGCGGAGAGGTATCGCGAAATTCGCAGTGCCCTTGTGGATCTGGCAAAAAATACAAACGCTGCCACGGTGCGGCTAATTAGATTAGATCTAAACTGGTGCAAATCCATTTGTGATCAACTCCTTCAAATCTAAGTGCCATTGAACGTAATCGGTCCTTAAAGCGCACTGTCACAGTACTTTCGCATAATCCATCCAGTGGTTCGTTTATATAAATCTTTCTAAATTTCCCGATCTCCTTTTGAAATCCGATTGAAGTGACTAAATCATGATAAACAGAGACATGACAAAATTTGCTTAATTGCGAAGCTGATCTCTTACCGGCCCAAATTTCCAAAACGCTTTTAGCAAAGTTCTCAGCAAATTTCTCAATTTCTGGTAATTCACTTGCAGAGGTTGGCTCAGGCTCAAAACCAGGCACGTAATCCTCTTTGTATAAAGATGAGAGTTTGTATAGGTAAGGTTCTTGTTTAAATTCAGTATCCATATGCCAAACATCTGACAATTTGGTACATCAACCATCTGAAAAAAATACCAACTCTGCTAGTACTTAAGTTGGATTGTTTAAAGTAAGAGCAGAGATATACACAGTTTTTTAGCCTGCAGCTATGAAAAACCGTATTGAATTTAAAAATCTAATCGCAATTACCGTAATTATCGCTTCATTTCTGATGGCGATCGGGCTAGCGCTTCTTGCTAATAATCGTGCAAGTTATTGGGTTGCCGCTAAAGATTTAACTCCAGGTCACTTGGTGGATGCAACGGACTTTATAGAGGAAAAAGCAGCCTTCGGGCAAGGAGCTACGGGATACATTCCAATCAGCCAAAGTCCAGTTGGATATTCAATTTCTAGATTTGTGGCAGCGGGAGAGTATTTAAATCAAAGTTCCTTGCTTGAAAGTCAGGGTGAAAGCAATGTAAAGCTACTGTCATTTGCAGCTAGCGCCGCAGATTTACCCTCCAAAGTTCAAATTGGCGATCTCGTAAATCTTTATCAGGTAGTCAATGACACCGGAGATGGCAAAGAAATCCCTTCACAATTAGTGATTGAAAGTGTTTATATCGTCGATCTAAATCGTAAAAGTGAAAATCTTGGTGGTACTTCAATTGTCACAGTTGCCATACCAAATATTTTTGTAGAGAAAGCGCTGAATGCCACACGTAAAGGTCGCATGGTAGTTGTGATTAATCATGGCTAAATTTGTAACATTTATAGCCGATCCAGAATTGGAATCCTCAGTGATAAAAGCGATAGCCGCAATTAATGGTGAATTAGCAATTAGAGGTGTATCCATGGATCAAGTAAGACAAGCAGAATTATCAAGAGATATTACTTTAGTTTGTACTCGTCAAATTGACTTTGCATATCGGAAAGTTATAGTAGATAAATCAATGAGTTTAGATCAAATTTCAGCACTTCTAGAACCAAAATCAAAAACCGAGCAATTTACATTTGATCAAGGTTCAGCAGAAATCATCTGTTTTGTAGGTTTATCAGGTGGAGTGGGGACTACCACCATGGCTATAAATTTTGCCTTCGAACAAGCTCAAGAATTTCAAGTCGTAATTTCAGATCTTGATGAGCGTTATCCTGATGTAGCGCGCGCACTTGGATTACATCGCATCGAAGAACGTAACGAAAGAATTTCTAAAAATTTATCGGCATCTCAAGGTCTTCCTAATCAGGTGCCATGCGATAAGTATGTTTTTGATTTGGGAAACAATCTTCGTCATCCTTTGTTAAAAGTGGCAAATAAGATTTATTTGGTAACCAGGGCTGGTTTTAACACTAATGCCCGTTTACAAGAGTTAGATATCGCTCCGAGTACCGTAATTTTGAATTTTGCGGAACGCACTAAAGCCCAGCAAAAGTGGCGCAACCAAATTGCAGAGTCATTTCCAAGATTACAAATGGTCCATGTTCCTTTAGACCTAAAATCTTTTGAAAGTGCAGCAGAGAGCAGAAGCGCATTATTAGAAGTTGCCGCTAATTCGCTTGCTCGAAAATCCATCGCTACTCTTGCCTAATGCGAGTATATGTAGCCGCGACCCCGGAGGCAGTAAAACGACTGCTTACGAGTGAAGTTACATTCGAAGAATTTTTGACGCCTGATCAATTTGAATTTGATGCGGGCGTTGGTGATGAAGAACGCGAACATCTAGTAAGTCTCTTGGCTGCTGATGATGCGTTAGAAATAAATGGTGGAAAGCTGGGCTTGGTATTAGCGGCAGATTTATCCGAATCTCAAATTAACGCAGCTGAAATTACCCTGAATTTTAGCCAAATTGCTTCACTATTGATTTCTGAAGATGGCGAAGAGCTCTCATGGTTTGCACCAGAAGAGATATCTCACCAGATTGATGAGTGGCTCTAATGCTTCGGATTGAAGAACTTTTAAAAGGTAAAAGTAATCTTAATTCCGAAGAGATTGCCCAAATTAAACGCGTAGCAAGCGATTGGCAGTTGATTGCTGATTTTAGTTTTGCGGATTTGGCTATCTGGGTTAAGAGCAAATCTGGTCTCCAATTAGCTGTGGCACAAGTTAGAGCAGCGACTGCAGCCACAGTTTTTCCAAAAGATTTTGTTAATGATGAAGTTACAGAATTATTTATTGGCGCTGGCGTAGATTATTTTCCAATTTGTTTACACAACCAACAGATTGCAACTATTGCCCGTCATAGAAATTCTGCCGCAACCAGAAGCTCCGGTCGATTAGAGAGCGAATATCAGGCTATCGCACAACTTTTATTGGAGATGGTTGGAGAAGGCACTTTTCCATATGAAACTGCAATTAGTTCGTTAAATCCATCTCCACGAGTAGGCGATGGATTTATCCATTTAGATAAGAATGGAATCGTAGTTTATGCCAGCCCTAATGGTAGATCTGCATTTTCAAGGTTAGGCTGGGAGAGCGAATTAGAAGGTGTGCCACTTACAGATGTCGTGAGTTCAATATCAAAGCAATCAAATATTGATCATCAAGCAAGTTTTAACAGTTTAGATGTGACCCAAATTGAATTGGAATCCATAGGTGGTTCGATCGAATTAACATTACTGCCACTTTTGCAAAGCGGAGTTAGATTAGGAAGCGTTGTCCTACTTCATAATGTCACTGAAATTAGGCGCCGTGAGCGGGATTTATTACTAAAAGACGCCACTATTAAAGAAATCCACCATAGAGTTAAAAATAATTTGCAGACAGTTTCCGCCTTATTAAGGTTGCAATCAAGGCGAGTGGAAGATGAAAAGGCCCGAGGTGCGTTAGATGAGGCGGTTCGCAGAATTTCATCTATCGCCTTGGTGCATGAAACACTTTCGGCAAGTGGCAAAGATGAAGTTGATTTTGATTCAGTTGTAGATTCGCTAATTACACATGCCGTCGATTTGGCACCAAGAGCTGCTACCCACGTCACAGACATCTCAGTTAAACGCTTAGGAGCACTTGGAGCTGTTGATCCAAAAATTGCCACACCACTTTCTTTAGTAATCACTGAGTTGGTCGCTAATGCAATTGAGCATGGATTAACTTCAAAAGGCAGCAAAGTAGATGTGATATTTAGTCGAACCGGAAATAGTTGCGTAGTTAAGATTGAAGATGATGGCGTGGGATTACCTGCAGGATTTAACTTAAAGGATTCTTCAAATTTAGGTTTGCAAATTGTGAGGACTTTAACGGAGAGCGAATTAAGCGGTTCCTTAGAAATTTCGGGAAGCGAAAAGGGAACTACTGCACAATTACGATTTGAGATTCGTTAGTTATCATCATGACGGTTTAGCTCCGCCATGCGTGCGCGATTTCTAGCAGCGCGTCGTTTCATCGCTCGACGTTCATCTTCGGAGAGCCCACCCCAAACTCCCGCATCTTGTCCAGATTCAAGAGCCCAAGCCAAACATTGTTCTCTAACACTGCAGCGCATGCAGACTTTTTTAGCTTCTTCAATCTGAGTTATCGCAGGGCCGGTATTGCCGACCGGGAAGAACAGCTCTGGATCCTCGTCACGGCATGCACTTTGATGACGCCAATCCATGCGTGAGACTCCTTAAACGATTAGGGCTTAGTTAAGACAAGGTCGTATTCTCTAATAGTTATTAATTCGTTACAAGAGTATTTGACTATCAATTGAGTGTTAATTGTCTTTCATTCATGCAATTGTGAGTGATTTAGAGCGCCCTCGACAGGATTCGAACCTGTGCACCGGCCTCCGGAGGGCCGTGCTCTATCCCCTGAGCTACGAGGGCAATTGTTCAACGATTTCACGACTTATCGTATTGGATGAAAGAATTAATCGCATATGGAGAGAGCATATTTTGCAACGGGATGTTTCTGGGGAGCAGAGCGTCGATTTTGGAATCTGCCTGGAGTAATTAAAACCTCAGTTGGATACATGGGTGGACATACTGATAATCCAACATATGAGGAAGTTTGCAGCAAGAATACAAATCATGCAGAGACTGTAGAAGTTATTTTTGATGCTCAAAAGATTTCTTATCAAAGGCTGTTAGAAGAATTTTTCATGATGCATGATCCAACTTCGCTCAATCGCCAAGGTGGAGATATCGGGACTCAATATCGAAGTGCGATTTTTTATACAAATCCTGAACAAGAAGCGCTTGCATTTAATGCCGCGAAAATTTATGGCAAGGAGTTAGCTAAAGAAGGAATTGGCCCGATTGTCACAGAAATTGTTGATGCCAAATCACATAAGTATTGGTTGGCTGAGGAATATCATCAACGATATCTTGAGAAAAATCCCAATGGCTACGATTGCCATTCTTCTACAGGAGTCAAATATCCATCTATTGATGAAGCAGAATTAAAAGCCAAGCTGGATCCACTTTCTTATGAAGTTCTACGTCATGGTGCAACGGAGAGACCATTTACTGGCGAATATACCGACACTGACAAAGTGGGAGTATATAAATGCAAAGCTTGTAGCTCGGAGTTATTTAGAAGCGAGACCAAATTTCATTCTGGCTGTGGTTGGCCATCATTTTATGCACCCACTGAAGATGATGCGGTAATTCTTTTAGAGGATAGATCCCTTGCACCTAGGGTCCGCACTGAAGTTCGTTGCGCAAAATGCAACTCCCATTTGGGCCATGTTTTTGAAGGCGAAGGTTTTGATACCCCCACTGATCAACGCTGGTGCATTAATTCGGTCTCTTTAATTTTAGAAGCGAAATAACTTAAAGATCTAAAGCGCGCCAGCAATACCAAGCTACGACGCTGCGGTGTGGCTGAAATTTTTTACCCTTTTTATCTAATTCATTAGGAGTGATTTCTACTTTTAATTTATGAATTTTTTCCCAACCGCGACGCACTCCTAAATCTCCAGTTGGCCAGATATCCAATCGCCCTAATTGAAACATCATGAACATATCCACAGTCCAAGGACCGATACCCCATAGTTTGGTTAGATCTTGATAAACCTGTTCATCGGCCATTTCGTGTAAGTTTTTGAAATCGACTTCCTTTTCAATAGCCGCAATCGCTAACCCTTGAATAGTTTTAGATTTCGCACCTGAAAGTCCTGCACCTCGTAGCTGAGCTATATCCATTTTTGCTACATTCTGGGGAGTTACTTTGCCACACTCTAAAACAAATCTATTTTTTATGGTCTGTGCTGCAGCAGTTGCTAATTGTTGGGAGATTACCGAAGAGACTAAGGATTCAAAATGGCTTCTTTCGGGATTGGAAGTTCCAATATCGCAGAGTTCAGATTTCTCAATGACTTGAGCAAAGCTCTTATCGGCATCGGCGATTTCGCGAACAATTTTTCGCATCTTGGCTCTGGTGATCAGTGAATTTACCCCTAGCCCTTATGAAAAATTACATAACCATGTAACGTTTGCATTTGGTTTACATGTAGGCGTGAAAGTTTACATAATTTTGCAGGAGAAGCAATGGCAGGGATTAAGGATGTAGCGAAAGAGGCTGGGGTCTCTACCGCTACCGTTTCGCGTGCATTACGCGCCATGCAACATGTAAATCCAGAGACTCGCGCCAAAATCGAAGCTGCCGCTGCGAAATTAAATTACACCTTAAATACAATCAAGAATCAGGAACCAAAACGAGCAAATAGCGTAGGAATTATCGCGCCATATATTAGTCGCTGGTATTTTGCCAAAGTTATCCAAGGCGCAGAACAAGTTCTGCAAGAAGCAGGCCTTGATCTACTGGTTTACAACATAAACAAAAACGAAGATCGTAATCGCATCTTCAAAGATGAGTATTTACGTGGGCGCATTGATGCTTTGATTTCAATTAGTGTGCCGTTAAATGAAGAAGAGTTTCAATCTATCTTAAATTTGAATATTCCAACTGCGCTAGTTGGCACTTCAGACAAACGAGTTTCAAGTATCAGAATCGATGATGTGGCTGGGGCTCAAGTCGCCACTCAACACTTGGTCAATCAGGGACATAGACGAATCGGTCTAATTGGTGGCACACATAATGATCAATATAAATTCACCGTTCCACGTGATCGTCGCAGAGGCTTCTTGCAAGTTTTGCAAGATAGTGGAATTGAATTTGATCCAATGCATGAAGTAATCGGTGATTTTCAAGCAGCAACTGCCATGCAAGCCATGGATGAATTATTAGCTAGAAGAAATCGGCCAACAGCAATCTTCTGCGAATCCGATGAAATGGCATTTGGCGCGATTCAAGCTGCAAAGAAACATGGCCTGAAGATTCCTGACGATATTTCAATTGTTGGTTTTGATAATCACGAAATGGCGGAGTATTTCGACCTTACAACTATTGAACAACCGGTTCATATGTTGGGTGAAATGGCTGCTTGGTCAATTATGGAGAAATTAAAGAAGCCAGATTCGGATCTTCCTGACTTAACCTTGCCAACCTCCCTAATTGTGCGAAATTCGACCCGCAAAATTACTGCAGATTAACTGACGCTGTATTACCCTGCCAGTATGAAGATTGAAGCACTTTCACTCGCTGAAATGCGTACTCATCGCTCTGAAAAATGGCGTGGATTTCCATCTGATGTGCTGCCTCTCTTTGTGGCGGAGATGGATTTTCCAATCGCGAAACCGATTCAAGATATTTTAATTGAAATGGTTTCTCATTCTGATATGGGATATTTAAGTTCGATTCCAGAATTAGGAGTAGCTTTTGCAGGTTTTGCAAAGCGACGCTGGAATTGGGAAGTAGTACCTGAGCAAGTTCGTCTCTGCACTGATGTTGGGGTCGGAATGGTCGAAGTGCTTAGAGTAACTACGCAGCCAGGCGACAAAGTTCTAATTAATTCGCCCATCTACCAAAATTTTTACAACTGGATTAAAGAGACCAAAGTTGAATTAATAGATGTGCCATTTATTCAAAATGATTTAAATTGGGATTTAGATTTTGAAGCCATTGAAAAGGTCTATGCATCAGGCCTAAAAGTTCACGCAATTTGCCATCCTCATAATCCACTGGGTCGGATATTTTCTCGCGATGAACTTTCAAAAATTGCAGACCTGGCTAAGAAGTATGGCGTGACTGTTATTAGCGATGAAATTCATGCGCCACTTACTTTTCCAGGGAAAGAATTTCTGCCATTTTTATCTGTAAGTCAAAACGCAGCGGAAGTAGGAATTTGTGTAACGAGCGCAAGTAAGGCCTTCAATATAGCGGGTTTAAAATCGGCATTAATTGTTTCGCAAACTAAAGAAAAACATGAGTTGCTAGCCAAAATGCCACCTTCGGTTCATTTTCGCTCATCGATTCTTGGAGCATTTGCAGCAGTAACTGCCTTCAATGAGTGTGACGAATGGCTGGATGGCGCACTGGTGACCATAGAATCAAATGCACATTATTTAAAGACTTTATTGCAGACACATATTCCGGCAGCTAAGTATCAAATTCCAGAGTGCTCATATCTTGCCTGGGTTGATGTAAGTGCACTTTCCTTAGGAGAAGATCCATGCCAGGTATTTCTGGATAAAGGCAGAGTCGCTTTTAATGCAGGGAAAATTTATGGACCATCGGCAGCTCAATTTATCCGCATCAATTTAGCTACCAGCGAATCTGTTTTAGCAGAAGCAGTAAATCGGATGGTTAAATCTCTATGAAAAAATACGACGTAGTCATTGCTGGCGCTGGCCACAATGGCTTAGTCGCCGCTAATTACTTGGCTAAAGCTGGGAAGCAAGTGCTGGTATTGGAAGCCCAAGAGCAGATTGGTGGTGCTACCCAAAGCGTTAAAACTTTTGAGGATTATGATGCTCGGCTCTCTAGATATTCATATTTAATTGCTTTGCTGCCAGACAAGATAATTAATGATTTAGGTTTGAAATTTAAAAATTTATCGCGCCAAGTATCATCGTTTTCGCCTTATGAAGAGAGCGGTTTATTGATCTCCAGAAAATGGGACCAAACAACAGCAGATTCATTTAGAGCACTAACTGGGAGCGATAAAGAATCGGTGGCTTGGCAAGAATTTTATGGTGAAATTGAGAAATTTGCAGCGCGTATTGCGCCAACTTTATTAGAGCCACTTAAATCAAAAGCAGAATTAAACACTCAAATCTCCATGCCTCAAATTTGGGATTACTTAATTGAAAATCCAATCGGTCATGTAATTACAGAAAAATTTAAGAATGACTTAGTCAGAGGTGTAGTTCTGACTGATGCATTGATAGGGACACTTACCTCTGCCTATGGAATGCAGGCTAATAATTGCTTTTTGTATCACTTAATCGGAAATGGTTCTGGAGAATGGAAAGTTCCGCAAGGCGGCATGGGTGCATTTGTATCTGAATTACATCGAGTAGCAATAGCCAATGGTGTAGAAATTGAATGTTCGGCCAAAGTAATTGATATTGATGCGGACGAATCAGGTGTCAAAATCACTGACATCAATAATCGTAAGTTTGAAGCAAATTACTTTTTAAGTAATGCGGCACCCGAATTCGTAACAGATAAAATTGAAAGCCGCAGCAGTCTTGAAGGTTCGCAAATAAAGATTAATATGTTATTGAAGCGTCTACCAAAGCTTAAGTCAGGCATTGATCCAAAACTTGCTTTTGCAGGAACTTTGCATCTAAATGAGAGTTTCGCTGAATTAGAGCGTGCATATGACCAAGCAGTGATTGGTGAAATTCCAACTGTGATTCCATCCGAGATGTACTGTCACACTCTCACTGATCCATCTATTTTGAGTCCTGATCTGCAATCTGCTGGATTTCAAACTCTTACACTCTTTGGATTGCACACTCCGGCAACCGCTTTTGAAGAGAGTAATAAAGCAACGACCAAATTGGTTCTGCAAAAAGCTATTGAAGGTTTAAATCAATATCTGGCTGAACCACTAGAAGAAGTATTAGCAATCTCTAAATCCGGCAAACCATGTATTGAAGCAAAGTCACCACTTGATTTAGAGGCTGACCTCTTTTTGCCACGCGGAAATATTTTTCATAAGGATTTAACCTTGCCATTCGCAGAGAGTATGGAGGAAGTTGGTAAATGGGGTGTAGAAACCAATTTACCTAATGTATTTATCTGTGGTGCTAGCGCTAAACGAGGCGGCGGCGTAAGTGGGATCCCAGGACATAATGCCGCAATGGCGGTATTGGAAAACTCTAGATAATCTCTTCCAATGAAGCGAATTGAGACGATTGCAGTCACCACTGGAAGACCAGATCACAAACCTGATGCGCCACTAAATCCTAATATTCAATTAACTTCAACATTTCATGCCGGTGGCCCACTTGGATATGGCCGATACGGAAATGAAACTTGGCTAGCTGTCGAAGCGGCCATCAGTGATTTAGAAGGTGGCAAGTCTTTAATTTTCTCTTCCGGAATGGCTGCGATTAACGCAGTATTTAATATTTTGCCAGTTGGCGCAGTCGTGACTGCTTCAAATCAAGGTTATAGCGGAACCATGACTGTTTTGAAAATGTTAAACGAAAGCGGACGATTGGAAGTTCGTTTTGTTGATGTGGCAAACACAAATGAAGTACTTAATGCTATTCCAGGAACTCAATTACTTTGGCTGGAATCTCCAACCAACCCATGTCTTGAAGTTGTGGAACTTCCAACTGTTATCAAAGCGGCAAAAGCTGCTGGCATTGGTGTAGCGGTTGATAATACTTTCGCAACGCCTTTGAATCAGAATCCATTAGCTCTGGGTGCCGATATTGCAATGAATTCTGTTACCAAATTTATCGCTGGGCATAGCGATATTTTGATGGGTGCAATCTCAACTAATGATGAAGCGCTCTACTCACGCATCGAAACTCAACGAAAGTTGGGCGGCGCAATCGCAGGCCCATTTGAAGCTTGGTTAGCCCTTCGTGGCATCAGAACCTTTGCTATCCGGGTACAACGCAGTTCCGAAAGCGCACTTGAACTTGCAAAACGTTTATCAAGCCATCCAAAAGTCTCTCGAGTTCGCTATCCAGGTTTAGCCTCTGATCCACAGCATGAAAAGGCCAAGAGTTTTATGAGAGGTTTTGGCGCGGTTTTAGCTTTCGAAGTCAAAGGCAGTGGGGAAGAGACTGAAAAAGTATGTGGAGCTGCAAAATTAATCACCAATGCCACCAGCCTTGGTGGAGTTGAATCTCTATGGGAACGTAGACGTCGTTGGCCGATTGAGAGCGAAGTGGTGCCAGAGAATCTAATTCGCCTTAGCGTAGGTCTAGAAAACGTCGAAGATCTTTGGGAGGATATTCAACAAGCACTGGAAGTCTTGTAGTTATAAATAGCGATAGAATTACGCTATGAAGTTCTTCCGACGAATAGCCGCGATTGCGACATTTACTGTGCTTGCATTTAGAGCGGTCGGATCGTTTCTTTCATGGGTCGAAAAACAAGAAGATTCACCAGCATCTGTTTGGGCAGATGATGATGAATTTGAAGACGCTTAAGTCTAGACTTATTGCATATAGCCACCCTGACAAAACAGAAGGGTTTTCAAAATGCAAATTCTTTTCCATACTCGCCAAGCAAATTTAGCGGAAGACTTTAAAGGTATCGCAACTGAAAAATTAAAGGCATTGGGACGATTCAATGTATTACTAGATAGAGTAGAAGTTGAAATCATTCACGAACAAAATCCAAAGCAAGGAAAAAATTCGCATAAAGTTATTCTGACTGCTAAAGGTGCAGGTCCATTAGTTCGCGCCGAAGCTTCTGAATTCAATGATGTTGCGGCATTTGATGCGGCCGTGGAGAATTTTGAATTGCAATTACGAAAAATTCACGAGAAGAGTAAAAATCATTCTCGAGAGTCAATTAAGAATTTAGGGAATTAACCAAACCGCAGCTGCAGGCGGTAGCGAATCAGTTATTTCTTGACTCGCAAGAAGTATTTTTCCTGAGATTGGTTGCGGGCTATCTGAAACATTTAAAATCACCGTAACTTCGCCACGTTTGTATGAGAGCACTCCGTTAGTACTTTCCCAAGTAATTTCACCACTTCCCACAAAATTTTGGCGTCGAAGCTGCAATGCTTTTCGATAGAGATTTAATGAGGAATTTGGGTCACGATCTTCAAATTCAACCGTAAATTCACGCCAGGAATCTTGTAATGGGAGCCAAGGTTTACCAGTAGTAAAGCCAAAAGGTGCTTTATCTCCACTCCAAGGAATCGGTACTCGAGCACCGTCGCGACCTTTCTGTCGGCCGCCAGTTCTAAAAAATATTGGGTCTTGACGATCATGGTCATCCATTTCACCAGAAGGCAAACCAAGTTCTTGTCCGTTGAAAATGTAGGCAGAACCCGGAAGCCCCAAAATAAATAGTGCCATTGCGCGTGCTGCATTAGCTCCGATTCGCGAGGCCACACGTTCACAGTCGTGATTTGATAAGCACCAAGTTGGCCAAGCACCTTGTTCTTTTACAAGCGCTAACATGTTGGCAATAGTTTTATATAAATATTCAGATTCGAATGGCGCATTCATAACATCGAAATTAAAGAACTGATGTAGCTCATCTGGGCGAACATACAAAGTGGCGCGCTTTGGTGGATGCACCCACACTTCTGCAACCGCCATCACGTCACGAGCGCCATAGGAATCAAATACTTTCCGCCACATTCGATAAATTTCATGTACTCCATCCCGATCAAAGAAAGGGATATTTGCTAGATATTTGTTTCTTTTTTCAACTTCCATCAAGACATCAAGTCGGAGTGCATCACTTAATCCTTGCGGATCATAATGATCTTGATTTATTTCCTCTTTCGCCAAACCGTGTGCGACATCAATTCGGAAACCGTCTGCACCTAAATCAAGCCAGAAACGAATTGTCTCTTCGAAGTCAGACATTACTTCATGGTTCTCCCAATTTAAATCTGGTTGTGAAGAGTCAAAAAGATGTAAATACCATTGACCGTCTGCTACTTGAGTCCAAGCAGGTCCACCAAATAGAGAAATCCAATTATTAGGCGGCGTATGTGGATCTTTTCCATCATAGAAATGAAAACGCTTACGAGCCGGAGAATTTTTTGGTGAATTTAGTGCTTCTTTAAACCAATGATGTTCGCTGGAAAAATGATTTGGAACGATATCTACAATAACGCGCAAACCTAACGAATGAGCTTTTGCAAAGAGTTCTTTGGCGTCATTCAAGTTCCCAAATCTAGGATCCACATTACGGGGATCTGCAACATCATAACCACCATCTTTATTTGGTGATGTATAAAAAGGACTCAGCCAAATTGCGTCAACGCCAAGATTTTGAATATATTCCAAGCGCGAAGTTATGCCTTTTAAATCGCCTTCGCCATCACCGTTGGAGTCTTGAAATGAACGTGGGTAAATTTGATAAATAACTGCTTCATTCCACCATTTGCTCACGGCTAAACTTTACTTCATGGACAGACTAGAACGATTCGTAGCTCACGGCAAAGATTTTCAAGAGGTGCTCTCTACTATTCCTGAGGCGCACCGGTACACAATGGTCAATGGTGGATGGTCTGCTGCATATGTAGTGCACCACATGGCAGATGGCGAACTACATTTTGCTTCAAGATATTTGCATGCAATTGGTGATGTCTCTCCAAATATTCAGCCCTTTGACGAAGAGGCTTATCCTGAACGAGTTAATTATGCAAAGCGGAAAGTTAAAACCTCATTAGCAGCATTGGTTGGAATCCGAACAATGGTGCTGGAGGTGCTAACTAATGCAACTGACGCTGATTGGGATCAAGTTTCTAATCATCCTGAGTTAGGCCCAGTAACTTTAAGTGAACTCTTTGAAAAAGCGGATAACCACATTGTGGGTCATACTCAGCAATTAAAAGAAATTGCCACCAATTTTAATTGATCCGCTTTTCGATTTCCTTCAATAATTGATGTACCTCAGCTGATATTTTTTTTAATTCAGCAACTTCCAATTTAGCTATTTCAAATTCAGCTAAAGATGCTGCATGTGTCTCCGATATTTGCTTATCAACTTTTTCAGAAGAAATATGTTGTCCGACCATAATTATCGATAAGAGCACTAATTGTAAGAAGGTCTGTGCAACCCATGAAATGATCACAATAACATCTTGAGATGCGATTGCTTTGGGTAGAGAAATCAATGCAATCGCCGCAAAAAGATAGGCGCATGCCATGGTGCCAACACCCGAGGTCACCATTACTGCTAGCTTTCGATTAAATTTAGTGAGCATGGTTAAAGGGTATTAGAATGCGCACCATGTCTAAAGTACTTGGCTCACTTCCTGTAGGTGAACGTGTCGGTATCGCTTTTAGTGGCGGTCTAGATACTTCTGTCGCGGTCGCTTGGATGCGAAACAATGGCGCGATTCCATTTACCTACACTGCTGATTTGGGTCAGTATGACGAACCAGATATTGCTTCGGTACCAGGCCGCGCAAAGCAATATGGCGCAGAAGGTTCAAAACTTGTTGATTGCAAGAGCGCCATGGTCGAAGAAGGTTTAGCTGCAATTGCTTGCGGAGCATTTCATATCCGTTCAGGTGGTAAACAATATTTCAATACCACTCCAATTGGACGCGCAGTCACCGGAACTTTATTAGTCCGAGCAATGCTTGAAGATCAAGTTTCTATTTGGGGCGATGGTTCAACTTATAAAGGTAATGACATCGAACGTTTTTATCGCTACGGATTATTGGCAAATCCAGCACTTAGAATTTATAAACCATGGCTTGATCAAAAGTTTGTTACTGAACTTGGTGGCCGTAAGGAAATGTCGGAATATTTAGTCAAGCACAATTTGCCATATCGCGATAGCGTAGAAAAGGCTTACTCAACCGATGCCAATATCTTAGGCGCTACTCATGAAGCTAAATCTTTAGAATTCTTAAATTCTAGTTTAGAGATTGTTAATCCGATCATGGGAGTTAAGTTTTGGGATGCTTCGGTAAAAATTGACTCCGAAGATGTCACAATTGAATACGTTCAGGGACGCCCGGTTTCGATAAATGGAAAGCGATTTGAAGATGTGGTCGCGCTAATGAACGAGGCCAACACTATTGGCGGACGTCATGGCTTAGGTATGTCTGATTTGATCGAAAATCGAATCATCGAGGCCAAGAGTCGTGGTATCTACGAAGCACCGGGTATGGCGCTTTTGTTTATTGCATACGAACGATTAATTACAGCAATTCATAATGAAGATACCATCGCAAATTATCATGCGGAAGGTCGCCGTTTAGGTCGCTTACTTTATGAGGGACGTTGGTTTGATCCGCAATCCTTGATGCTTCGCGAATCTCTTACTCGTTGGGTGGCATCTGCGGTAACTGGCAAAGTTACGCTTCGTTTGCGCCGTGGCGATGATTATTCAATTATCAACACAGAAGGCCCTGCATTTAGTTATCATCCTGAAAAACTATCCATGGAACGCACAGAAGATGCCGCTTTTGGGCCGGTAGATCGCATTGGTCAGTTAACTATGCGTAATTTAGATATTGCAGATACCCGAGCCAAGTTAGATCTTTATGCTGCTCAAGGGCAACTTGGTGATGGTCAATTTAAGTTAGTTAATGAAATCGAAGATAAATAATTAGATAGAAAAAAGCCCCGAGGAGAAATCCTCGGGGCTTTTTAGCTTTAAAGCATTAAGGCTTAGTGATACGACCATCAAGCTTAGGTAATTGAGTTACCTTACCTGCAGCCATATCTGCCTTTAGTCCAGCTACTAATACATCTACTAGTAAGCCGCCGATCTTTGCAGTCTGAGGATGGAAGACATCAACATATCCATCTCCACCTGAGACCATGTAATCCACTGTAGCAACAGTAAATTCAACTGAACCATCGTTTGGAATATCTTTTCCATCAGCGGTCTTAATTGAAGTTACGCGGCTACCAACAGTCTTAGTTGGATCAAATGCAAATTTGAATCCAGAGATCTGTGGGAAGCGACCTGCAGTTGGATATTGGGAAACGCCGTTTTCAATGGCTTTCCAAACATCAGCACCAGTCATCTTGGTAGTTGCGACATAGTTTCCAAATGGGAATACTGTTAACGCATCGCCAAGAGTTACATCGTATGGACCAGTAATACCGGTACCTGGACGAACTAAGGTCTTATCAGCAGGTGCGTAAGTTTTCGCAGGGAAAGTATCGCGAATTCCGCCGCCGTTCAGGATTGTCAATTGTGTCTTGGTAGCAGCACGAACTAGATCAGCCATGTAGTTACCCATTTCAGTTTCGCCAGAACGTTCGACTGCAGGAGTTCCACCACGAGGGAAGATGCCAGAAACTTTGCCAATTTTCACATCAAGTTTTGCACTTACTTGATCCTTATACTTCTTTACCATCGCAGCTGCGGTTGCATCTGGTGTGAGCTTAGAAATTGAGGCTGCAGTAACTACGTTTACGTATGAGCCAAGTATTTTTCCTTGACCTAAGCAGACAGAAACTTGGTTGTAGGCAACGCCAGAGTTTGCTACTTGTGCAACGGTCTGCGCCTTTGACCAACGTGTATTTTCAGAAATAGAGCTGTATTGCAAATGGCTATGTCCACCAAATACCACTGTTGCGCCTTTAAATGATTTTGCACTTGTTACCAATGGGCCAGTTGCAAGACCACCTTTGTTTTCAGACCAACCCTGGTGATTTAGCACCACCACGATTTCCGCACCGGCATCTTTAGCCTTCTGAATTGCATCATTTACATACTTTGGATCTGGAGAGATGTTAATTCCGGAGAGGTTACCTGGATAAACAGTGTCTACTGTTTCTGGAGTATTTACGCCAACTACGCCAATGGTCACGCCACCGCGAGTAAGCAATACATAATCTGCAACTTTATTGGCCCCAGTGTTTAGCGGGCTTAAGGATGAATAATTTGAAACTACCCACTTATTTGTGGATAGATTAATCATTTTGACAATGTGTGCCATTTCGCGGTCATGTTCGTGATTACCAAATGTTGAAGCATCAAACTTCATCAAATTCATAGCTTCCACAGTTGGAATTTCTTCAAACTCTGAGGAGATTGCTGGTGAAGCACCAAAATTATCACCTGAAGATAATGTGAAAGTTGCAGGAACAGCTTTACGATCATTTGCAAAAGCAGTTGTCAAAATTGCAGCGCCAGCATTTGATGATGTTCCTTCGATTGCACCATGGAAGTCACTTAACTGATTTAACTGCACAACTTTGAGGTCGCTTCGCTTGATTGCTCGATCTAGCGTTGCTCCAGTGATCGCTTTAGCAGTAGCAGGTGCACTAATTCCGTATGCATTTACTGCAACCACAGTAGGTGTTACCGAAGTTTGTCCGGCAACTACAGGAAGGATGGTCTGCATGTGTGCTTTGGTAGGTGAAACATAAATTGGGCAGGAACCTTGGCCACCATAAACCACGTAAGTAGTGATCTCAGGCTGCACATTGGTTGGCGCTACCCATTTGACCATAATGCCTGCAGATGAAACTGAAGCAGTTACATTTTTAGGTGATGCGGGAATGCTGTATTGCTCTGCAGATGTTGCTGCTGGTGCCAATGCAAGCGCGCTTGCAAATAGAGCTAATGCACCTACTAATGAAATCTTCTTTTTCATTTATAAAGGAATCCTTTTACTATCGAATTGCTATCGAATTTCTATCGAGGGTGGGGAATATGCTCAAAACCTATCTCTTGAATTGTTCAATTGATTGAGCTACGCGCGGGCTGGCGCTCGTTAGTTGCGAATTTCTATACGAAATCTAAAGGATTAGTCGAGAGTTAGGTATGAATCCACCAAGCAGCATACGGTGGCAACGCGACCTTACCTGCAAAATGCATTTTCCTGCCGCTTATAGCTTCAGTGCGATCACCAAAAGCAACATCGAATGAATCAAGATATTGAGTCTTTTCGGTTAAGTTATAAATCTCAGTCAATAATCCAGCTGCATGATTACGACGAATCAAAAGAATTGCGCCATCATTTCTAGCTTCTGTTTCTGAGGTCACGCTGGCATGAAGAGCAGCCAATTTTTTTCTAGCTTTAATCAAATTACTGATTGCTTGATAAACCCTTCCCGCAATGCCATCGCCATTTGCAGCGCTACTTGCTAATTCCCAATCCATTTTTGGGCGATGTATCCAGCGATTGTCATCGGCTTTTGCGGGATCTAATTTGTAACTTTCATCATTTAACATTCCCAGCTCATCACCCATATACAAAAGCGGAATGCCACCAAATCCGAAGACTATGGCGTAAGCGCAAATCAACCTATTGATGGCAGTATTCAAATCTGCCGCATCATTATTTGCTATTGCTCTTTCAATACCTATCAAGCTAGCGGCACTTCCTGAAGTGCGGCGATCACCTGTTAATGGATTAGATTGAAAATGCACGCCACGAGCAAAAGATCCATCAAATTCATTTGCATAAAATTCGGCGCAGAAATTTCGATGACCGGCACCATTCACACCTGCAGCTGCAGCGTCCGCATCATCAATTGCCCAACCAATATCGTCGTGACAACGTAAATATGTAGCCCATGAACTAGAAGTAGGTACCGGTGCAAAGCGTGACAGTGCGGTATCCAATAAACGTCCATCGCGTGCCGCAAGGGCTGACCAGATCTGCACCATTAATGAGTTGTGATAAGCCAAATCTGAAACTTTTCCTGCATGTTTACCTTGGCCAAGATAATGAACCACATCCTGCGGTCCAACTATGGCTTCCGCCTTAAAAATTAGTGACGGAGTAACAATTTTTGAAATGGCTCTTAGTGCTTGTGTTATGGAATGCACTTCTGGTTGATTCTGACAACTTGTACCTAGGCGTTTCCAAATAAAAGCAATTGCATCCAGACGTACACAATCAGTACCTTGATTCGCTAAATAACCAATGATGTCTACATACTCCAAGAACAAATTTGGATTAGACCAATTGACATCCCACTGAAATTCATTAAATGTAGTCCAAACCCATCGGCCCATATCTTTGTAGTATGTGAAATTTCCTGGTGCGAAAGTTGGAAAAATTTCAGGTAGAGACTTCTCAAATTCATCAGGCATTTTGCGATCCGAAAATGTGTAGAAATAATCTTGATATTGCGTTTCACCAGCGCGCGCTTTCACAGCCCACTCATGCTCTTTAGCTACATGGTTTAACACCAAATCTAAAGTGAGTGAAATACCTGCTTCATGTAGATCAGCTGCGAGTGCTTCGAGATCCTTCATATTTCCCAAATCTGGCCGGATAGATTTGTAATCCATCACTGCATAGCCACCATCGCTATTTCCGGGCCGAGGATTTAAAAGTGGCATCAGATGTAAATAAGTAACACCTAAGCCTTGTAAGTATTTAATTTTCTTTCGAATTCCTTGTAAATCACCTGCAAATAAATCTGCGTAGCACACGTATCCAATTGCATTTTGATCTTGAAACCAATCCGGTTGCAGAATTCTTTGGCTATCTCTGTGCCTTAATTTCTTTGATCTATTCTTATGAATGCGAGCTATCACATCGATAATTTGAGGTAGAACTGTATGTGCGTCATAGACATCAACTAGGCCATCCCATAAATCTGGTGCCCAGCGATCAAATCGATCAAGCAGTGACGCTAAATCCAGATCGCCAGCTAATTCCTTTTCAAGGCGCTGGCGGCTTACCTGGATTGCCTGAGCGCTCATGTTGGTGAGTCTATGCAAAGGCCTTTGTAAATTAAACGAAAATAAATATCACTTTGATAACAGGGAGTGCAGTATCAAATCAAATGCCAATCCATCAGGGTCTACCATCGCAAAATGGTCGGCAC
>CAYYFI010000001.1:81078-84780 GCA_964471265.1 uncultured Actinomycetes bacterium
TCTCTGCGGTATTCAATATTGGCTACTTTAAATCCGTGTGCCACCAATTTTCCCGCCAGCGCCCGCATATGTTCGCGATTATTTACTGGTCGCCAGTACCCGCCATGAATAAGAGTTACTAATGGACCATCTCCATTGTAAATATCGATTATTTGATCGATAGATTCTCCGTAGGAAATTACTTGATCTGGTTCAGGACCAATTTTCCAGGGAGTTGTCATTAGCCGATTAGCTCTTCCTTATGGCTACGGCTTACATCATGAATACACTTCAAGTTATCTTTGACTGCCTTACAGTTGTCGCAGAGCAAAAATAGTTCGTGACATTGCGGATTTGCGCAATTATAGAAATTTTTGGTTGGTGCTTGGCAGGCATCGCACTTACCAATAATTTTGGTTTTATCGCTGAAATCAATGGTCATGCGATCATCAAAAGTATAAAGCGAACCTTCCCAATGTGAATCATCTGCAAATTTATTTCCATAACGGACAATGCCGCCATCAATTTGGTAAACCTCTTTAAAACCACGATTAACCATTACTGCAGAGAGAATTTCGCATCGGATTCCTCCGGTGCAGTAAGTAACTACTGGTTTGTCTTTTAAATCATCGTATTTTCCACTTTCGATTTCCTTTATAAAATCGCGGGAAGTCACCACATCAGGTACTACTGCATCTTTAAATTTGCCAATTTTGGCTTCAAAAGTATTGCGGCCATCGAAGAAGACCACATCATTTCCGCGTTCTGCAACTAACTTATCAACTTCATACGGTTTTAGATGCTTGCCGCCATTAATTACGCCATTTTCATCAACTTGAATTTCATCCGGAGCACCAAATGCAACTAATTCATCACGAACTCGAACACGTAGACGAGGAAAATCATTACCAGTGCCATCAGACCATTTAAAGTCAATCTTCTTAAATCCTGGGTACTCCTTAGTTTGGCGCACATACTTTTTGAGTGCACTCATTTCACCGCCAAGAGTTCCATTTATTCCATGTTTAGAAATGAGAATACGTCCCTTAATTCCTAAAGATTCACAGAGATGGCGCTGCCACAACCGAACCGCTTCTGGATCAGCTACCGGCGCAAAGCCGTAATACAAGATGACCTTTTGAAGTTCCATGTTGGCAATTCTACTTAAGAGGTAGCACTTTCATAAATTCGCTTTAAGTGAGCAATGAGATAGGGCTTTTTCGTATCTTTATTGGTTGAGTGTTCACTGGCGGAGTATTTTAAGAGCGTGAAGCAAATTAGATTGGTAGCTGGTTTGATTGCCATCTTTATCACGGCTTCAATGACTTCGGCTGGTGCCGATACTCCAACCCGGGAAGATACAGTCAAGATTCTGCAGCAGAAATATGTAACGGTACTCGATGGTCAGCACAAAACTCTGCTGGAAATTAAAGTAAAGATGAAATCCGAGCCAACTTTGCTTAAGCAAGTCAATTCGGTGCTATCAGATTTTGATACCAATTATGCGGCAATCATCAGTGGCTTAAACAATCCAAATCAAGAACTCCAACCGATAATTGATTTATGTGAGGAAGAAGTTGAAGAATTTGGTAATTCTATTTTTCAATTAGAACAGATGTTAAAGAAACTTAAGACCATAGTCTGCATCAAAGGTAAGACTACGAAGCAGATCACAGGATTAGCGCCTAAATGTCCAGTAGGATTTACCAAGAAAAAATAGCCAAATCAAGATTAGTAGTATCTCTAACGAAGACCCATATTTAGTTGCTGGCGTGGTTCCTTTACGAGTTTGAATTTCACCAATCAATACGTCATTCGAATACTTAGGAATACTTTTAATTATTCTTCCTTTTTCATTAATTAAGGATGTACCACCTGTGGTTGAAACATAGGTACTTTGGCGCGAAGTTTCTGCGCTTCGTGCCTGGGCAATAGCCAATTCTTGATCCAATTGCCAAGTTTCAAAGTAAGTTGCGTTATTAGTTTGTATTACTATGAAATCAGCATCAGCCATTTCATTTCTCGCTTGTTTATCAGAGAGCAATTCATAGCAAATCAAAGTTCTAAAAGTACGGCCACCGCTGTTAAATAAATATGGCTCTTGACCCGGAATATATCCACTAACCAAATCAGCTTTATCCGAGAGTTTCTCAACTATGGAGCGGAATGGTATAAATTCGCCAAACGGAGTCAAATACCGTTTTGAATAACTTTGTTCTGCATCATCGCCAATCAATACCGAGCCGTTGGTGCCATCTTTTAGATTTGCATTCACCAGAATAGGTGCTTTTAATCGGGCGACTTCTGAGATGAAAGACTCTTTGGTTCGCACTCTTACAAATGGATCATGCATTACTGCATTTTCTGGCCAAATAACTAAATCCACTGCTCCAGACTCTATTTTCTTGGTTGCCAAAAAATGCTTGTTTATGGCACCTTCAGAATTCTCAAAAGTATTGTCTAGCTTTAATTCCTGACCACCTTGAACTAATCCAACTTCTATTTTTCCAGTATTTGTAACTGAGACCGGAATTATTGCAATAATCAAGTAAATAGGCAGCAATGTTATGAGTGCTCGGAATCTATTTTTCAAAATCCAGCCCAACGAAAATATTAAGAGAAAAGCGACTCCGACAATGCTGATTCTTGGATAGAGGTAATTAAAAGGTGAATTGGTTAAGGCATATCCAATACGACTCCAGCCAAATCCGCCGAAAGGAAATGAACGGAGTACAAACTCATATGCGATCCAGGCAGCTGCAAAACTCAGTGCACCATTTGTAAAACTAAGCAAAATCAAGAATGTTGCTTGTAGAAGCACTAATGCAATCCAAGCGAAACTTCCTACATAAGTGCCAACCCAATAAATAGTAATTAACTGGAAAGCGATACCAAATATAAAGTTAATCGCGATTCTGCGCTTTAACTGTTCACGTTGGTTCAACCACAAAAGTAAATACAAGCCAACCGGCATTGCTGGCCAAAAGTGCAATGGATGAAAAGCGGCGCTGGTAATCAGTCCAGCCGCAAAAGCCATTAACAAAGCCACGGCTTAAGCATGGCAAAGAATTATGGAAATTACCTTAGATTAATAGTGATTGGGACCTTTTCGAAGACCTATCCTTTACGGGTGCAGATATCTCGCTGGCTCAAATCTGAGAAACATCAAAAATTAGTAGAACGCTGGTGGATTGGGATTGTTATTGCCTGGGATGTGTTAAAGACTTTTGCAGTCGACAAAACTTTCTCAAAATATGGTGTGAACGCCTATGTTTACTTTGCAATTGTTATTTCCATAGCGGTGCCATACGCAATAAGCACTGCCAAAATGTTTTTTGCGATAATCATTAATCATTGGCGTAAGGCATCAATTTACGGAGCTATCGCAATGGTGCTGCACTTTGTTCCAGATATCTATATTTTAGTTACCGCCAAATCAGTTCCAAAGACGATTTACGACAGCTTTATCTTCATAATTGCGGTTTTCACATTTTTTGGAGTCAGGGAAGTGGTGTTAAAAGTCCGCGAACATAAGCGTTAAACTGGAGCTATGTACGCGGGTAGCAATTACGAACTTTATCTACAGAGTCTGGCTGGATTCCTGATTGTAATTTTCATTTTTGTGCCCATTCTCAAATGGGGTTTTACCTCAAAGAGTCACCGCCAACATAAAGTTTTAAAGCGAGAGATAAAACGAGATCTAATTAGGTTGAAGAAGAAGTA
>CAYYFI010000002.1:0-12989 GCA_964471265.1 uncultured Actinomycetes bacterium
CAATTGCAAGTGCAGCAGCTAAATCTGCAGCTGGTTCGGACATTTTCATGCCACCAACTGTTGCAACATAAACATCGCGACCAGATAGTCGAATATTTGCCCGAAGTTCAAGAACTGCAAGTGTCATTGAGGTACGCGAAGAATCCATACCACTTGTTACGCGACGTGCATTTCCGTAATCATTTTCTCGTCCCGCACTTACTAACGCTTGGATCTCTGCAAGTAGTGGCCTGCGACCTTCTAACGTTACGGTGACACAAGTGCCAGGTACTGGTTCGGCATGGCGAGAGGTAAATAAACCTGTTGGATCTGCAACTCCTTGAATACCGGAATCATTCATATCGAAACATCCGACTTCATCGGATGCACCAAAGCGATTTTTGATTGCGCGAATTAAACGTAAGCGCGAATGGCGTTCGCCTTCAAAATTTAAAACAACATCAACGATATGTTCGAGTAGGCGAGGACCTGCAATTGATCCATCTTTGGTTACGTGACCTACTAGAAGTAGCGCAATATCACGTTCCTTGCAGATCCTAATTAAAGCTGCGGCAACTTCTCTAACTTGAGTAACCCCACCAGGTGCACCTTCGACGGTGGTTGATCCAATAGTTTGGATGGAATCGATAATAAGAAGTTCTGGTTTAACAGAATCGATATGTGCAATTACTGCAGATAAATCAGTTTCAGCTGCGAGCCAGAGATTTGGATTAACGGCGCCAATGCGTTCAGCTCGTAAACGAACTTGGGATGCGCTCTCTTCGCCAGAGATATAAAGAGTATGCACTCCATTTGTCGCAACTTGTGCTGCAACAGTAAGCAATAGAGTTGATTTTCCAACACCTGGTTCTCCGGCTAATAAAATTGCAGCTCCGGGAACGATGCCACCGCCTAAAACTCGATCTAATTCATCAATTTTTGTAGGCCTTGCAGTTGCAGTTGCTAAATTAACTTCACCGATTGGTGTGGCTGGTTGGGTTACGTGGCCAGCAACTAAAGATAATTTCTTTGGCGCACCAACTTCTTCGACGCTTCCCCATGCTTGGCATTCGCCGCAGCGTCCAACCCATTTGGTGCTAGTCCAACCACATTCGCTGCATCGGAATGGATCTTGTTTAACTTTTGCCACATCCCAAACTCTAGTGGTTAAGTACGACGCTCTATAGAATCGCGCAATGTCTAGAGCCGCATTAGAAAAATTTCCAAAGGTAAATCTCCTATTCGGAAAGTCACCAATCCACAGATTAGATCGCCTCACCGAGTATCTAGGGGGAGAGGTTGAAATTTGGGCGAAACGAGAAGATGTTAATTCTGGCCTAGCTTATGGTGGCAATAAAACTCGAAAGCTTGAATATCTTGCCGCAGATGCATTGGCAAAAGGTTGTGACACTTTAGTTTCAATTGGCGGCGTGCAGTCCAATCACACTCGTCAAGTTGCTGCGACCGCTGCACATTTAGGATTGAAAGCGGTATTAGTACAAGAACATTGGGTTGATTGGGATGAAGTTAATTACGAAAAGACCGGCAATATTCTGCTTTCTCGAGTCATGGGTGCAGAAGTTAGATTAGATCCTGCTGGATTTGATATTGGTTTTCGTGCGTCATGGGAAAAAGCGATCCAAGATGTAATTGATCGTGGTGGTAAGCCGTACCCAATTCCCGCTGGGGCAAGTGATCATGAATTAGGTGGACATGGTTTTGCAGGTTGGGCATTTGAAGTTGAAGACCAGGAGAGAGAACTTGGTTTTAAATTCGATAAAACAATTGTCTGCTCTGTTACTGGATCAAGCCAAGGAGGCATGATTGCCGGTTTTGCTCACTCAAATCGTGCGCAGGATGTAATCGGAATTGATGCCTCAGCCACGGTACAACAAACTTGGGATCAAATTAAAAGAATTGCATCACGTACTGCAAAACTAATTGAATTAGGGCGCGAATTAGAAGATTCAGAGATTGTGCTACTTGATCGTTGGCATGATGGAATTTATGGAGTAGCAAGCGATCACACTATTGAGGCGATTCGATTAACAGCAAAGTTAGAAGGAATGATCACAGACCCGGTTTACGAGGGCAAATCAATTGCGGCGTTAATTGATTTAGTGAAAGAAGGATACTTCCCGAAAGGTTCGCGAGTTCTTTACTGTCATTTAGGTGGGCAGCCCGCAATAAACGGCTATACAACTGCTTTTGATCGTTAAAGTGATGCGGGGTGTTGAATTACAAAGAGCGGTAGATTCTTCTTTTTTGCTTCTTGAATTCCCGCTACCCGCACATCGCAAATTTCTTTAAGGATGTCGTAATTTCTTTGGCCCATAAGTGCAATTAATTCGCCCGCATTTGAAAGATAAACTGGCTGCTTTCCCACATGCGCTTCGGTGTTGCTTGTGCAATACCAATCGAAATCTTCGCCACCATCGCCCCAGACCAATCGTTCGTATTCGCCAATCACAGTGACGCTTAATTCGCGCTCGCCATGTTCGCGCACCTCAAATGATCTACGAATTGGTAATTGCCAGCAAACATCTGGCTTTACATCTAAAAAGTGCGAACCTTCTTTTTCTGCTAAATGATGAAGGACGCATCCAAAAGTTGAGAATTCACCTTTTCGATTTAAGAAAATACAGGAATCATTAATGGTGCGCGTTTTACGCTCATTATCCTCATCAACTTCGGAGATATTTAAATCACCTTTATTGTCACGGGCTTGATCATAAAATTGCCACATATCCGGAGTTAATCGCTTTGCCGCTTCAATTACGCGCAATTCATCGGCTTCGTCGGTGTACATCGCACCTTCAGTGCAACAGCCAGAATCAGGTTGATCTGCAAATACGCCTTTACAGCCATTTCCGTATATGCAGCTCCAATTTGAAGTGAGCCAAGTTAAGTCACATTTGAAGATTTGTTCATCATCTTCTGGGTCGAAGAATTCCACCCAATCACGTGCGAAACCCGCGGAAACTTCAGACATAGAGCGAGAGCCTATCGCTAAATTAAGCACATGAGAATTTCAATAATTGGTGCTGGCGTGATGGGCGAAGCTCTGATTGTTGCGCTCTTAAAAGCAGGTCATTCATCAGATCACATTGAGATTATTGAAAAACGTAAAGAGCGATGCGATGAATTGGTCAAAAAATATTCGATAAAAGTTGGCGAAGATTTAGAAAGCAGTGATATCTTGCTTTTGGTAACTAAACCGCAAGATCTGGAATCAGTTTTGGCAGATATAAAGGAAGTAGTTAAAGCTGGAACCCTGGTAGTCTCATTTGCGGCGGGCAAGAAAATTGCCACCATTTACAACGGACTTGGCGGTAAATGTCCGGTAATCAGAGTGATGCCGAATACTCCAACTTTGGTCGGTAAAGGTGCGGCAGGTTATTCGATTGGAAGCGGTGTCACTGAACATCAAAAGCGTTTTGTTACAGATTTACTTCAAGCTGCAGGAATTGCAGTCGAAGTGAATGAAGATTTACAAGATGCAGTAACAGCAACTAGTGGTTCTGGGCCGGCATATTTCTTCGCATTTGTTGAGGCCATGGTTAATGGCGCAATGAAATTAGGGCTATCAGAGGAAGTGGCATCAGAGCTAGTAGTGCAAACTTTAATTGGATCTGCAGAATTATTGGCAAGTTCTGGAAAGAGCGCCAAAACACTTCGTGAAAATGTAACCAGCCCTAACGGAACTACCTTTGCAGCTTTGCAATCATTTGCAGCTAGTGATCTGGAAGAGCTGGTGGCCAAAGCAATGAAAGCTGCGCGCGATCGCTCAATCGAGTTAAGTTGAAAAAACTATTAGTTCTAACAGCGTTTTTATTAACTGTAATTCCAAGTGCAAGCGCTGCCATTTCGCCAAAACTAATGGTGCAATTAGCCCAAGTTGATGCGGCCGCGACAAATGTCATCAGTTCAACATCTCAAATAGCAGTAATTGGAAATCGTGAAAAGAATGGGTTTATTCAATTTTTAAATGGCCCAACCGTTGAATTGACGGCAGGAGTTGAATCATTTGTAAGTTCCGCAACTTCAGATAGTGCCGGTAATTTCTATGTAGTTGGCGCTAGTTCTAATCCAATTGTGGGCACTTTGCCGCCCATTTCAGGAGTGCTAAATCCAGATAATGTAGTTTCAGATCCAGTTAGTAGCAATAAAAGCGATGCCATAAATCTGATTTACTGGAAACTCGATTCAGCTGGAACTTTAATTGAAACACAATCTATGGCAATGCCGAGTGCAGTAATTCCTAATTCGATTATTGTTGATGCAAATTTAATTACAATTGCAGGTACGGCTTTTGCTAATCCCGGTAACAATGGATTTATAGTTAATTGGAATAGCAAACCAACTTTTCTGGGAAAGAGCGCAACTCAGATTCATGCAATAACTAAGTTGCAAGATGGCACATTTATTATAGTTGGACAGAGTGCAGATAAATTATTGAATACCACCCTCAAAGGGAAAATAGATGGCTTTCTTGCTAAATATGTTGATGGAAAATTCACGACAGTACAGCGAAGTTCTGAAGCAAAATCAAATCGTGCTTGGCGGAGTACAACTTCAAATTTATTATTAGGTGGCAATGTAAATAGTTTGGCTGCGATAACTAAATTTAATGCTAATTTTCAACCAACCTGGACAGATCGTTACCCAGCCTCAAGTTCTGCGCTAACTGCCACATCTGGAAAATTTAATTACGGTGCCTTTGTATCAACTGGCGCTATTAAGGCTCTGCCTACTTGGAAAACTTGGAAAAAGAAGAATGCGATTCTGGTTTTAACTTTTGATGCCAAGGGGCTAATAACCGCTGCAAACTATATAAATGCCACCCAATTAAATGGTTTTACTGCAAATAGCACCTACGGACCAATCGTCCTCGCGGGCGGTTTTCTATATCGGACCTAGACGCGCTAATCTTTCGCCCTCACTACAAGGAGTCTCATGGGTTCGGTTATCAAGAAACGTCGCAAGCGTATGGCTAAGAAGAAGCATAAGAAGCTTCTTAAGAAGACCCGCATTCAGCGCCGTAACGCTAAGTAATCCTAGTTATTTTTCTACTAGGGCTTTAGTGAAACTAGTTGTCCATTAATTCCGGCAACTAGATAACGAACACCATTCAAAGTAATCCAATTATTTTGAATTGGCTCATCACTTTGCCAGCCACTTATCAAAGTAACTTTCTTTGAAATTGTGTCGATAGCACAGAGTCGTTTCTGGCAGGCAGTTACCAACATGCTGCCACTTAAATTCAATGGTGCACTTGGAGCACCGAATTTTGAAGTGGTGAAGGTGTTGCTTGTGCCTTCAATAACTTGGGTTCTAATCTGACTTGGATTTGGCAAAGTGGCACCACTTGCTGCATACCAAGCACCCATTAGTTTGCCGCCCACTTTTGAAATTGCCACATCATAACCAAGTACGGAGGCAGAGGAGCTTGGTGATTCCAAAGTTTGATAGAGCCAAGTATTAGCATCAGCACCATCGCGCACTGCTAAACGAATTTCTCCGGAAGTTGCTTCCTTCTTTTGATTTACTACTAAAACTGAATCGTAAATTAGATAAGTAGTAGCACCACTTAATATTGCATCCAAATGAAATGCCACATCACCAGTACTACGTCCATCAGTTTTACGATCGCCATCAATTAATTCATAGCTCCATTTATTAGATTTCTTGACTGCGCCAAGCAAAACTCCCTGACTCTCATCACGATAAAAAACTTGCAAAGTAGAAGTTGTGGCAACACAAGCACTCGAATAAGAGACATCGCTTCCTGTTCGGACGCGATCGGATTGTTCGTAGGACTGAATCGTTGCAGCATTACCATCTACAACCTCAAAAGAAAGTGTGGATTCTGTAATAGTTGCATGGCGCAAATCGTTGTCAACAATATCTCCATAAAAAAGATGGATTACTTGACGGGCACCACTACCAGTTGTGCAAAGAGAGAGATGACCACCAACTTTTCGATTAGTTCTACCGGCTGCGCCACCCATTCCATCAATAACAACTTTCTTCCACACCCCTCCTGAATAAGTTGCCATTCGCAAAGTGCCAGTTTTGCTACTGATATATGCAATAAAAGGTTTGTTATTTAATGTGCTCGTAACTAAATACCTTGCATCACTTGCATTATCAATAACTGTAGATTTCCACGTGGCAACAGGGGTAATGGAATCTGAAGCAAGTGGTTCTGAAGCGCCATTGTTATTTATTGCCGAAACTGTGAATGAATATGAAGTACCATTTTTTAGCCCCGAGATAGTCACTGGACTGGAATTGGCATAACTGGTGAGGCCAGTTTTAGAATTTTTAATTGCATAATTCGTTACTTGCGCACTTCTAACATTTGTTGGTGGATCAAAAGTAATAATCGCGCTGGAATCTCCAACTAATACTTGCAAATTTCGTACTTGGTTTGGAACACCAACTGCAATACCTGCTGGTGGTTTAGTGCGCATATCTTCCATCATGGCAAGTAGCAGTGAACCCGGTTCTCTAAAAATTTCACCGGCATCTAAATTTGGAGTCATTACAGAATTAACTCCACTTCCAGCGAAAGTGGCTTCATCTAAATGTGATACTGATGATCCACTTTCATATCGCCTTGGCGTGTAAATTTTTGGCTTAATTCCATTATTGGCGGCGATACCTTTAGCGCCAGACCAGACCAAAGTGCTGGTCAATGCTTTACCAAGTTCTAAACTTGGTGATGGTAAATCACTTAAGCGACGTCCATCTTCTACTTGTAGATATGCATCATATGGTGTTGGTTGGTCAATTGATCCAAAACCAAAAAACGGATCGTAAGAATCACCAGATAAAAAACCTAATCCATGTCCCAATTCGTGGATAAAAACTGATTGCAGATCATATTCAGAACCACTTGGCCTACCATCATTTCTAGTATTCCAAGCTGCAGCAGAATTTACTTGAATGACAATTTCGGGATTGTTCTTATCTAAATCACGACCAGCTAAGGCATTGGCAAGTGCCGATGGGTACCAAAGAGTTGGATCTGGTGCACTCACAAAATTATTAAAGTAATTTCCAGGGCGCGCGCTACCGAGTAATCCATAAACTTGGGAACGTCCCCAAGTTGCTTCTACTTTGATTGGTACCGAAGATTGAAAATTCGCGGCCCAGACATCTACGGCTGCTTGTATTTCACTCTGCGCCCAAGCAGGGAAGTTGTTGTAAGTGACTTCAAATTTAGATTTTGCTTCAAGTTTGGCACCTGAAAAAGTAGTTGCGTTATAAGTTTTAACTGAACCTGGTCCAGCAAAAATGTGCCCCCAAGTAGTGGAATCGCGTTCATTAAATAAAGCCGAGGCGGGCGGAGAAAATAGTGGCGCAATTAAAATTGCCACAAAAATCGAGATCAAACTCCGGCGCTTCACGCATGAAACCTACCAAATAGACTTAACTTCATGAAGCAGTCACTAGTCACCATCTATGGTCGCTCTGGCTGCCATTTATGCGAAAATGTTGTGAATTCGCTGGTCCCGCAAAAAGACCAGTTAAATATCGAAGTTGAAGAGATTCTGATTGATAATAATAAAGAGCTAGAAGATTTATACGGCCAATTGATTCCAGTGATACATGTAGATGGAAAATACTTTTCGCACTTTAGATTAGATTTAGCAGAATTTAAATCTTTCCTTGAAAAACATCGTCTGCATCAATAATTTTATAACTGTAACCTTGTTCGGCTAGAAATCTTTGACGATTCTGTGCGAAATCTTGATCAACCGTATCTCTACTTACAACAGAGTAGAAGCGCGCACTACGGCCATCTGATTTAGGACGCAAAATTCTTCCTAAACGTTGCGCCTCTTCTTGGCGGCTTCCAAATGCGCCGCTCACTTGAATGGCAATTGTGGCATCGGGTAAATCAATGGAAAAGTTAGCAACTTTTGAAACCACTAAACATTTCACTTCGCCACTTCGAAATGCCGCAAATAACTCTTCGCGCTCTTTAATTGGTGTTTCGCCTTTGATTACTGGAACGCCAAGTTTCTCGCTAAGTTCATCAAGTTGAGTTATATATTGACCTATCACTAGTACTTGATCATCAGCATGCTTTTCCACCAAAGTTTGGACCACTTTTGTTTTGGTGGCAGTAGTTGCACACATTCGATACTTGTCTTCCACCTCTGCAGTGGCATATGCCAGACGTTCAGCTTCAGAGAGCGTAGCGCGAATTTCAATGCACTCAGCCGGCGCGATATAACCTTGAGATTCAATCTCTTTCCAAGGTACATCAAATCGCTTCGGTCCAATAAGTGAAAATACTTCGCCTTCCATACCATCTTCACGTACTAAAGTTGCAGTAAGTCCAAGTCGACGGCGTGATTGAATATCGGCGGTAAATCGAAAGATTGGCGCTGGAAGTAAATGAACTTCGTCGTAAATAATCAAACCCCAGTCATATGAATCAAAGAGATCTAAATGGGCATAAACGCCATTCTTTTTCTTGGTCATAACCTGGTAAGTAGCAATGGTTATCGGGCGAATCTCTTTTTTAGCGCCGCTATATTCGCCAATTTCATCTTCATTTAATGTGGTACGACGCAGTAATTCATCTCGCCACTGACGAGCAGCTACGGTGTTGGTAACTAAAATCAAAGTAGTTGCTTTGGCATGTGACATCGCTGCGGCACCCACAATGGTTTTACCTGCTCCGCATGGAAGTACTACTACACCGCTGCCGCCATGCCAGAAACCTTCAGCTGCATGCTCTTGATATTGTCGAATCTTCCAGCCTTCTTGATTTAAATCAATTGGATGTGCTTGGCCATCTACATATCCAGCGAAATCTTCAGCTGGCCAACCTAAGCGAAGTAAATGTTGTTTGATTGCGCCGCGTTGTGATGGATGCACCGCAATAGTCTCTTTATCAATGCGTGCACCAAGAAGTGGTGCAATTTTCTTGGCTCGAATCACTTCTTCCAAAACAGCGCTATCTGTTGTGACAAGTACTAAACCATGAATTGGGTTTGATTCAAGTCGAAGTCGGCCATAGCGAGACATAGTCTCTGCAACATCTAGAAGTAATGAATGCGGAACTGCATATCGTGAATATTTAATTAAAGTGTCAATGACATTCTCTGCATCATGGCCTGCAGCACGAGCATTCCATAAACCTAAATTAGTTAAACGGTATGTGTGAATATGTTCTGGCGAACGCTCTAATTCTGCAAATGGGGCAATAGCTCTTCGACATTCAGTGGAATTAGGATGATCGACATCTAGGAGCAGAGTCTTATCGCTCTGAACAATTAAAGGTCCGTCGCTCATTTCAATAATTCCTTAATAAATGCATTAAGGAATGCACTTCGCTCTGAGATAGCTTTAATACTGGCCCATTCATTTGCAGCATGTGCACCGCCACCTACTGCACCTAAACCATCTAAAACCCGGGCGCCTGCGGCTGCGGCAAAGTTGCCATCACTAGCGCCGCCCACTTGCGCACTGCCAAGTGGGGCCATACCAATATCTGAAGCCACTCGTTCGGCAATTTCATAAAGTTCTTTACACGCTGCAGGCTCTAATACTGGGCGATTTAGTCCGCCTGTGATTTCAATTTTGGCACCAGGAGTCACTGCAGTTAAAGATTTGATTGCGCGATCAACTCTATCTAAATCACTTTGGCTAAAAGAGCGTGCATCAATTTCAATTGAAGCTTCAGATGGGACCGTATTTGAAGTGGTGCCACCTTTTAATAAAGTTGGCACGACAGTGGTTCCGTGCTCAGTATTTTCCAATGCTTTTAATTTTAGAATTTGCGCCGCTATTTCAACCGTGGCGTTGATACCTTTTTCAGGATCTAGGCCCGCATGTGAAGCCAAACCAATAGCTTTTACAACATACATCGCGGTTCCCTTGCGACCTGTTTTAACTCTGCCATCTAAAGAAGATTCGAGCACCAAAACTGCGGAGGCGTTTTTTGAAACTTCCTTTATTAAGTCGCGCGAAGTTTGGCTTCCAACTTCTTCGTCTGTAGTGGCGATAAGCGCAACCGAACCTGAAATATCGTGCAATGCAAAGAGCGCTTGAATAAATCCAACTTTCATATCAAAAGTTCCAGGACCGCGTAAGACATCTCCATCAATTTGCCAGATTGGATTAAATGAACCAATTGGCCAAACAGTATCTAAATGTGCAAGTAAAACTACTTTTGGATTCTTATCGCCCCACCAAAAAACTGGTCGGCCATTAACTTCCATAATCTCAGCAGGTTTGCCAAGTTCTTTGGTTGCGATTTCATTTGCTAACGCGACAACTTTTCGGCAAGCGCTTAAATCTTCAGTAGGAGATTCACATCTCACGAGCGCCTCTAAAGCCTGCAACATAGGGGCAATTCTGCCAGTATCGTGCTTCATAGCGGAGCCACCCCAGTTATTCGTATGATTTTAAAGGTTTGTAGCTCACCCGTTCCATGATCTCGAGCAAGGAGCATGCCATTAGAAATTTGCTGCGGATCAATTATTCGATGTGATACTCCACCATTGTTATCGGCGTATCCAATTGAAAGCGTTTTATTTAAATTCTTACTTAAGACATCTAGCGTTTCATTTGCAGTTGTTCTTGGAATTGCACCATTGATTCGCAGTTGAGTCTGTTTAGCAGTTGATTGCTCTCCGACCTTAATTGCTCTAATGGCAGCAGTGATGGCTTCAGAAGTTGGAGGTTCAATCTCGCCCACAATACGTGGTGGCTTTGGTCGATTTTTTACTCGCTTGTTGTGTGGCGAAGTAAGCAAGATTCCTTGTGCGCTCTCTGCTGCAGGCAAGTAACCACTATTACGAAGCACGTTCAATACTTCATCGATGTCAAAATCCGATACTAAAACTGTCGGAGCAATTTGACGTAGCGCAATGTCGATTCTTTTATCAGCCAATATCTCAGTGAGCAAAGAAGGATCTTCGCATCTTAGATAGCAATGAATTGCACCGACTCTTAATTGGCCGTGTTTACGAGCGGTATCTGCGATTAAATATTCCAAAGGTTGAGGTAGCGCAGTTTTAGAAATTTTGGTCAAGAATTTAATTATTTCAGTACTAGATTTTCCATGGTCAAGTCCACGTCGAATTGAACTTTCGGTAAATCGATAGACAGTTGCTGCTCCACGACTTTCTATATCCGCCATCTGACTAAGTTCCACCGCTAAATCATGTTGCAATGGTCCAGGTGCGATGGCGGTTTGATCACTTTGGATTGTGATGAAATCGATTGGGGTTGGTAACGCAGCATTAACACCTAGTTCATCGTCACCTTCGAGCAACTCTGCGGCGAATGTAGAGAGTGCACCAAGTCCGGTAATTCCTAGCCATTCGCACTCCTCGAGCGTCCATTTCACAAGATCATCTCGTAAATTCGCGCCACGTCGTAGCGGTGCCAACCACTTCATGCGTTCAATAAAAGTGATTAATGAAGGTGAAAGTTCAATATTTGCGCGTAACTCATCGAGTATTCGATTGCGAATATTCGCAGCGCTAACTCGGTCAAGTTCTGGTCCAAGTGCAGAGAATTTCTGATCACTACGGCCTACTAAACCTGAAACTCTTGAAGTGATTAACCAAAGTGAAACTAAGTTACGCCATTTAGTTTCAAAATCTTGAGTTAACCAAATATCAAAAGAATTAGTTGGTGCAATAGTTTCATCGGCATCAATCGCTACTAGTCCAGAGAGATAACAAAGTTCTGCAACAAAAGCTGCACAACCTTCAGAGACACCTAAATGTTGTGCAGCATCTTTTAAGTCGCGAACACCCAATCCACCGGCACGAAGTGCGGTCGGAGCAGTTTCACCCCAGAAATTTAAGATCTCTTCACACCAGCGAAGTACATTTGAAATGTTAGCAATTGCAGCGCGATCGATATCGCTCTGGTTATATTTCTTTCCAAGTAAATCTGGCGCATTCGAGGCCAACTCTTTATGAACTTTGCCACCTCGTAAATGAATTGCTACTTCTGCTGGCATAACAACATGACGTTGATCAAGTGGCACTACGAAGTGGTGTTCTAACAACCAAGCAATTCCAGGTCCAGGATTTTTAATGTCGCCAACACTTCCGCGTGGTGGACCCCAGCAGAGAGCATTTAAAACTTTTTTTGCTGTATCAGGGGCTTCAGATAATTTCTTTAAATCTAATTTTGCAAGAGAGCGTGGACCAAGGCCGGCTGGTTCTGCACCAATTGCTTCGCGCACTTGAGTTGGCACTACACCGTCGTAAACCAAGCAGAGTTCTTCAAATTTTTTATAAGCAAATCGGGCAGCGGTATCAGTTATTTTCTCTAATTCTTTGACCTTTATCGGCTCAGGCAAGACCATCAAAGCTTCTAAAACCTGTATTTCAAAGGCATTAAGTGCATCAATTACGCGAGCGATACTAGGACCACTATTTGCACGAACTGCTAACGCCGCATAATCAGGAGGAGTAGGTGAAATTAAATCAGGTCGCAATATGAAAAGTCGCTCGAGCGAAGCATCATCTAGCGTGCGCAGGTAATCAGCGAAGGTGCGATACATAACCTGCCAATGTTACTCGCTCTTTTTATCTCCTCGCGACCTTGGAGCCAGCCATGCACCGAGCGCAACAAACCGACTAATAGTTGGCCCTAGCCAACGATTTAACTTTCTAAACCTGCGAAAATCGATGATCTCCCATTTTTCGGCCAACGCCTTGATGCGAAGTCGGGCATCTGGATTGATTGCATGAGGTGTTCCGACCGATTGCAATAAAGGGAAATCACTCGCACTATCAGAATAAGCATGACAATTATTTAAAGAGAAACCTCTAGATGCAGCCAATTCTCTAACTGCTCTCGCTTTTTCTACTCCATGCAAAATACTTCCATCTAGTTTTCCCAGATATTTTCCATTTTCAATTGCAACTTTCGTGCCAATTGCACCAGTGAAACCTAAACGATCTGCAATTAACTTTGCCATATCTTCTGGCGCGGCAGTAACCAACCAAACTTCAGTTCCT
>CAYYFI010000002.1:13089-17431 GCA_964471265.1 uncultured Actinomycetes bacterium
CGTTGATACATTGCACGGCCAAGAAAATACAGGGTCGATCCACGCACCATGGTGTTATCCAAGTCAAAGAACGCTGCGCTTCTGGCGGCCATGACTTAACCATAAACGCTTTATGCTTTACCTATGACTTCTGTGCATGTAGTGCGACATGGCGAGGTAGAGAATCCCAACAAGATTCTCTATGGGCGACAGAGCGGTTGGTTTCTTTCTAAGCGTGGCGAAGAGATGGCCAAAGTTTTGGGCGAGTGGTCAAAACCATTAAGCATTGGCGCAATTCATGCATCGCCACTCGAGCGAGCACAACAGACTGCAAAACCAATGGCAGATGCGCATGGTTTAACTATTAAGACTGATGATCGATTAATTGAAGCGGCAAATGTTTTCGAAGGAAAACCATTTGGAGTCGGAGATGGAGTTTTGCGCAAACCCTCAGCATGGCCGAAATTGTGGAACCCATGGAAACCATCTTGGGGTGAACCTTATGTTGACCAAGTAAATCGAATGTTGGCAGCTGTATTTGAGGCACGCACTGCGGCAAGTGGTAAAGATGCAATTGTGGTTTCTCACCAGTTGCCAATCTGGATACTACGCAGCGCAATCGAAGGGCGCCGTTTTCTTCATGATCCTCGTAAACGAATTTGCACTCTTGCTTCGGTTACCACAATTCATTTCGATGAAGCGGGAATGATTTCAGATTTAACATATTCAGAACCGGCAAAGCATTTACTACCTTGAAAAAATTTATAACTCTTTTAATAGTAGCAATTTCACTAACTGCATGCAGCAATAGCAGCCAGGTTGCATCAAAGAGTTATGTGGCTGGAAATGGCACTGTGACATTTATAGATCCACAAGATAGGCAAACAGGTCCTACTTTTTCAGGCTTAACTCTAGATGGCGAAAATTTCGAATTACCTCATGGTGGGATTGTGGTTATAAATGTATGGGCATCATGGTGCGCTCCGTGCAGGGCGGAAGCACCAACTTTGGCAGCGCTAGCCAAGAAATATAAAGGTGCAGTTTTTCTAGGAATACTCACGCGAGATTCAGAAGTCGCAGCTAGAGCATTTCAAGAGCGTTTCCAATTGCCATATCCAACTTTGGTTGACGACTCTGTACTGTTGAAATTTAGAAACACACTCACCGCAAATGCGATACCAAGCACATTATTAATTGATAAAAAAGGGCGGGTAGCAGCGCGCATTTCCGGTGAAGTAACTGTTGCCTCATTGAGTGAATTAATTGAGAAGTTGCATCGCGAATGAAACAAGATTTAGTTAACTATCTACTTTCTGGCAATTTAATTTTAGCCTTACCAATAGCGGCACTTGCAGGATTAATTTCGTTTGCTTCACCCTGTGTAATTCCATTAGTGCCCGGTTATTTAACATATGCGGCAGGCTTCTCTAAAAATCGAGGCAAACTCTTTTTGGGTTCATTACTTTTTGTTTTGGGATTTACGGCGCTATTTGTAACTTACGGAGCGCTATTTGGTAGCTTAGGAAGTAATATTTCTGCGAATTCCAAAATAATTACCAAATTTTTAGGCATCTTCACAATCATTATGGGTTTGATTTTTATGGGTCGCATCAAATACATGCGAACATTTAAAGTAAATAAAATTGCTAATAGCGGTTTACTGAGCGCACCAGTTTTGGGTTTTCTTTTTGGTTTGGGTTGGACACCTTGTATTGGGCCAGCACTAGCCGCAGTGCAAACACTTGCAATCGAAAGTGCTAGCGCAACTCGTGGTTCTATATTGGCAGTGGCATATTGTTTTGGTTTGGGAACCCCTTTTCTATTAAGTGGAATTTTCTTCGATAGATCACAAGCGATGCGAAAGTTTTTAGCTAAGCATGGTGAACAAATTTCATTTATAGGTGGAGTGCTACTGATTCTCATAGGTGTTTTGCAATTTACAGGTCTTTGGGATGCGTGGATGATTTCATTAAGAAGTTTAATTTCAGGATTTGAGCCGGTCTTATGATGAGTGAAATTGAATTAGGTTTTATCGGCAGCGCTCGATATTTATGGCGGCAATTAACCAGTATGCGCACTGCCTTGATTTTGCTGCTATTAACTGGCTTGGCTGCAATTCCAGGATCGCTACTTCCGCAAAGAACTAACGGCCCTATTCCGGTACAGGATTACTTCAAAGCTAATCCAGGTTTAGCTAAATTTCTAGATCAGCTCTGGATGTTTGATGTTTATGGTTCGCCTTGGTTTAGCGCAATTTATATCTTGCTTTTTATCTCGTTAATTGGGTGCGTGATTCCCCGAGTGATAGAACATTCTAAATCTTTATTTAAAGAGCCGCCTGCTGCACCAAGCAGGCTTGAGAAGATGGAATTCTTCCAGGAAATTTCAGGAGATCTAGAAACTGCTGAAAAGTATTTACACTCAAAGCGTTTTCGAATTCGTAAAGAGGAAGATTGGATAAGTGCCGAAAAAGGTTACTTGCGTGAATTTGGCAATGTGCTCTTTCATCTTTCATTAATTTTGATATTAATCGGCGTGAGCATTGGATCATTGTTTGGAATGAAAGGTGATTCAATTGTAAATATCGGCGAACGTTTTACAAATATTCCAACTAACTATGACTCAATTACCTACGGCAAATTATTTTCAGATAAATCTTTACCGCCATTTGTGATTAAGGCAGATAATTTTGTTGCGAAATACAACCCTGTTACAAATATGCCAGAGGATTACACGCTTTATGTCTCAGTTGCAGATAGTCCAGATGCCAAACCAGTTAGAAAAACCATCAAAGTAAATTCGCCCTTAGATTTTGGTTCGACCTCCGTCTATTTACAAGCAAATGGCTATTCACCTTTAGTAACGGTCAGAGATGCTAAAGAAAAAATTGTCTTTCAAGGAGCGGTGCCGCTACTGCCACAGGATGCAAATCTCTCTTCAATTGGCGCCATCAAAGTTCCTGACACCAAACCGCAAATTGGATTTGTAACTTCTTTTTTCCCTACAGTTGAAGAAGTTAAAGGTCGTCCGGCAACTAGTTCTTATCCGGAAGCGTTAGACCCGCGTTTATTCATCGGAACCTACGTGGGAGATCTCCAAATAGACAATGGAATTCCGCAATCGGTCTATCGATTAAACACTGAGAAAATGGTTGAAGTGGGATTGAAATCATTGAAAGTCGGTGAAACATACAAATTTGATGACGGCTCGCTCACATTCGAAGGGTATGTCCCTTGGGTCAATTTAAATATTGTTAGAGATCCAGGAAAGTCCATCTCTTTAATTGGTGGAATTCTGGCAATTCTAGGATTATTAGCCTCGCTATTTACTCGACATCGAAGAATTTGGATTCGACGAAAAGGCAAGGAGCTTGAGATCGCAGGGTTGGCAAAAAATGCCGCGCCAGGTCTTGAAAGTGAAATTGCCAGAATAGTTAAGGAGCTATCGTGAACGCAAAGAATTGGGCATACCTTTCAAATTACTTTGTCTATTCCAGCATGGCGGTTTACACCTTGGCATTTTTTGCTCATGCATATGAAACCGCGATGTCACTGCGCAATCCAGAAGTAGCAGAAAAATCAGAAGGTAATCTGCTCACCAAAACTTTAGATTTCACTAAGACCGAAAAAATTGCGCGAATTGCAACTGCCTTGATGATGCTTGGCACTGCGCTTCTATTTGTGGGCGTAGTTGCTCGAGGTATTTCTGCTAGTCGAGTGCCATGGAGCAATATGTATGAATTCTCCATTACTGGCGCACTTGCCTTCTGTATCGCGTATTTATTCACACTTCGTAAATACGATTTACGTTGGTTAGGTCTGCCAATCTCAATTGTGGTTTTATTAATTCTCGGAACTGCAATCACAGTTTTATATCGTCCAAGTGCACCTTTAGTGCCAGCGTTAAAATCTACTTGGTTAGTAATTCACGTATCTGCAGCAATCATCTCTGGCGGTGTCTTCTTCTTGGCAAATGTAATTTCCGGTATGTATTTATGGCTTGACTCCATTGAGAAACGTGGCGGTCGAAATCCTTGGGCGAAACGTTTACCTGATTTAGAGACTCTTGATCAACTTGCATATCGACTAGTTGCATTCGTATTTCCACTTTGGACCTTTGCTGTTATAGCTGGCGCTATCTGGGCCGAACATGCTTGGGGTCGCTACTGGGGTTGGGATCCAAAAGAGACTTGGGCATTTATTACTTGGGTTGCATATGCAGCCTATTTACATGCGCGCGTAACCGTAGGTTGGAAAGGTCGCCGGGCCGCCTGGTTATGCCTATTTGCGGGCTCGACCTTTATCTTTAATTACGTATATGTAAATGTTTGGGGAACCGGCAAGCACACTTATAGTGGTTTATA
>CAYYFI010000002.1:17531-24058 GCA_964471265.1 uncultured Actinomycetes bacterium
TTTAAGAAATCTGGATCATCGTCAGGACCCTTTGGTCCTTGGCGTTTTGGAGGTCTGCGAAAACGATTCTTTCCTGCAATCAACCAAGCAATCGGCCCAACAATGGTCACCAAAATTACAATTAGAAACCAAGCCCACTTAGGCATCAATTTAATGTTTGATTCATCGGTACGTGAAATATCTGCTATTGCATAAATTGCTAGCGCGATTGGTAGTACATACATCAATACTCTGAGCATTAAATATTCACCAACGTTCCGATTGAGATTAGGCCGCCTAGAATTAATTGAAATTTACCGGTTGCGCCCAGCACTGCAATTAACTCCTTGCCTTTTCTAAACTTTATCTCATTAAGCAATTTTAAAGCCGGAAATATTCCCAGTGCCGCAAAGATGGTGACTGTAAATGAAGTGAATATTGCAATAAAAATGAGAAACATATAGAAACGTCGAGCTCGAGTATCCCCAAGACGAACTGCGAGTGTGCGCTTATTGACTTTGGCATCGCCTTCAATATCTCTGATGTTATTAACAGCCAGCAGAGCACAGGACACAGCACCGTTAGAAATAGCTGCCATTATCGCTTCGATTGTAATTTCGCCGGTTTGGCCGTAATAAGTTCCTAAAGTAGCCACCAAACCGAAAAAGATAAAAACATAAATTTCGCCTAATCCACGGTATCCATAGGGATTCTTACCGCCCGTGTAACCCCAAGCCGAAAAAATTGCTACTGCACCAATTGCAATAAACCAATAAGAAGTCCTATTGGCTAAATAGAGACCAGCCATTGCACCTATCGCGAAGGCTAAAAAAGCTGCTTTTTTAACTTCGGAAGGCGTGGCTAATCCACTTGCAACTAATCTGGTTGGTCCGACTCGATCAGTATCACTTCCTCTAATTCCATCTGAATAATCATTTGCATAATTAACTGCAATTTGTAATGACAATCCCACAAGCAAAGCAAGAAGTGCGTTTATGAAATCAAATGTGGGGTAAGCGATTGCAACCGCAACCACTACTGGTGTAATTGCGGCAGGAAGTGTGCGAGGGCGTGCACCTAAAATCCATATGTTCATTAGGGGATTAACTTACCAAGCGCTTGTCGATCTATCTTCTCAAGCGCAGTGCGAGGTATTTCATTTACGCGGAAAATGTTGATGGCTTTAACACCGAATTTAACCGAGAGAATTAATTGAATTTCTTCATCGCTCATATTGCTAGTTGTTGCAATATTTAACGCAGCACCCCATTCACTACTGTCAGAACCAAATGCTGCAAAAGCATCGCCCAGGGCATTTTCGACTTTACTTAATGAAACTTTCTTGCCGCCGCTATTAATTACGTCATCAGCTCGACCAAGAATAATTAATTTTCCATCTTCAATTTTGCCAAGATCGCTAGTGACAAAATATCCATCCTTTAATTCAACTCTTGCCAACATGGGACCTTTAATCTCGATGGTTTCACCAATTCGAATTTCCACGCCTGGAAGTGGTGTGCCGTTATATATGCAACCACCAGATGTTTCAGTCATTCCGTATGTAGTAACGCAATTAATTCCTTTAGCTTTTGCTTGTGCTAGTAAATTCTCATCGGCAGCGGCACCGCCAACTAAAACAGCTTTGCAACTTTGTAAATGTTTCTCTAATTGATGATCGCCATTTAGTGCTCTAAATAATTGGGTTGGCACAATTGCAGTGAAATCAGCAATTTCATTTTCGGTTACGGGAGTAGTGCCAAGTTCAATAGATCTAACTAATACATTTAAGCCAGCAGTATGTTCTGGAGATAAAAGCAATGACCAGCGATCACCAGGTTTTGCACCAAGATAAGTATTGGAATTTCTCGCGCTAAAAATCATGGCGCTTGCCGGAATTAAAATCTCTTTTGGCGCTCCAGAAGAACCGCTCGTTGAAATGGAAATATCCCAACCTGCGCGAAGCGCTTCAATTAATTTTTCCAGCGTCTGTGTAATTGACCACGAATGCTGGTATTTGAAGCGTTCTGATTTTGCGTTGTTTTCCATGACCCCCGTAGGCTAAGGCGCATGAGCAAGCCAATCAAGCGTGAGTTCCCGAGCCGTGAAATACCTAAATGGGTTGCAAGCGGAAACTTCCAGGATATTGTCTACGAAACCGCAGAAGGCATTGCAAAGATCACTATAAATCGCCCTGAAGTACGTAATGCATTTCGCCCGCAAACAATTATCGAATTGAAAGAAGCATTTGATTTAGCAAGAGATGATGAAAAAGTTGGCGTGGTTATCTTTACCGGCGCTGGTGATGAAGCTTTCTGTTCCGGTGGCGATATCAGTGTTCGTGGCGATGACGGATATATTGGCGATGATTCAGTTGGCTCAAAAGGTATTGGCCGATTAAATGTTTTAGATTTACAGATTCAAATTCGTAGAATGCCAAAACCAGTTATTGCAATGGTGGCAGGTTGGGCAATCGGCGGTGGCCATGTGTTACACGTGGTCTGCGATTTAACAATTGCAGCAGAGAATGCAAAATTTGGACAGACCGGACCAATGGTTGGTTCTTTTGATGGCGGATACGGAGCTGGTCTGCTAGCACGACATGTTGGCCAGAAGAAAGCGCGCGAAATTTGGTTTTTAACTAGATCTTATGATGCCAAAGAAGCTCTCGATATGGGATTAGTTAATACAGTGGTTCCAATTAAAGAACTTGAAGCTGAGACCGTGCAATGGGCGCGCGAAATGCTTTTAAATTCACCGCTAGCACTTCGTTTATTAAAAGCAGGACTAAATGCAGCAGATGACGGTCTTGCAGGTGTACAACAATTAGCCGGAGATGCAACTTTGCTCTTTTACATGACAGAAGAGGGCCAAGAAGGTCGTGACGCTTACAAAGAAAAACGTAAACCAAATTTCGAAAAGTATCCAAAGCGTCCGTAATGCTTAAAGAAATACTTGCGTCATTGCAAGTGCTATCTCTACCAACACGCACTAATTTCCGTTCGGTAACTAAACGCGAAATAGCGCTCTTTAAAGGGCCAAATGGATGGGGAGAGTTCTCACCATTTTTGGAATATGGTCCAGAAGAATCATCACATTGGCTTGGCGCTGGCATCGAGGCCGCATTTGGCAAATTGCCCGCTCAAGTTCGCGAAGAAATTGAAGTTAACGCAACTTTGCCTGCAGTTGATACCAAATTGGATGTTGAACAAATACTTAGTTGGTATCCAGATGTGAAAGTCGTAAAAATAAAGATTGGTGGAGATTTAGCAAGTGACATTGAGAGAATTGAAAATACGCTTTCAGTAAATCCAAATTTTAAAATCAGATTAGATGTAAATGGTGGCTGGAGTGTTTCTGAAGCCAAAGATTCAGTGGCAAGAATTGTTGAACGAATTGGAATTGAAAAAATAGAATACATCGAACAACCTGTTGCCACGTTGGAAGAATTATGCGAATTGAATTTACCAATTCCCATAGTAGGTGATGAGGTAATACGTAAAGCTGCAGATCCCTTTGCAATTGATTTGCATGGCGCAGTAGATATTTTGATGCTAAAAGTCGCGCCATTAGGTGGAATCAATCGGGCTCTTAAGATTGCAGCTCATCACAAATTACCGGTTGTGGTTTCAAGCGCTTTGGAATCTGCTGTGGGCATCTCCCATGGATTAAAACTGGCCGCCTCGCTGCCAGAATTAAATTTCGCCTGTGGGCTTGGAACTGGAAAGTTATTAACTAACGATGTTGCCAATTTGCCAATCGTTGATGGCCGTATGAAAGTTGTGTCAGTAAACCCCAGCGGAATGCTTAATTTTCAAGCTGCACCTGAGCGCATTAGTTGGTGGCAGCAACGAATTCGCGATAGTTTTGAAGTATGGCAAGCACGGAATTAGCTCGAAAAGTAATCCGTGACTTCATAGAGCATGGAATTACTGATTTTGTATTGAGTCCAGGTTCTAGAAATGCGCCTTTATCAATTGCGCTTTACGAGGCAGAGGCGCGTGGCTTAATAGATTTACATGTAAGAATTGATGAACGAACTGCGGCCTTTTTTGCATTAGGTATCACTAAAGCTACAAAACATCCGGCTGTAGCTATCTGCACCAGCGGTACTGCAGTTGCCAACTTCTATCCTGCATTTCTCGAAGCGCATCACTCTGATCTACCACTAATAGTAATTAGCGCTGATCGACCTGCAAGATTGCGCGGAACTGGCGCAAACCAAACTACTAATCAAATTAATCTTTTTAACTGTGGTCGATTCTTTAGTAATGAGAATTATGAATTGCACTTGGATGGTCCAACTCATATCAACTTAGAATTTGATGAACCTTTATTATCTGAAGATAGTAGCGATTGGCTAAATGATTTAGTGGAAAAAGAGTTGATTGAACCAGATGTAACCACTGAACTATTTGAAGTACCAGCGGGCAAGGGAATAGTGATTGTCGGTCACGATGGAATAGATGTTACAGATTTTGCGGAATCGCTGAATGTGCCACTAATTGCCGAGAATCCACTTTCATATCCAAAATCAATTGCACATGCGTCATTATTTAGTTCCCAATTAGATATTGAATGGGCAGTGGTAGTTGGCAGAACTACCTTATCTAGAAGTACGAATTCTTTAATCGCCAAAGCTAAAAAAGTATTTGTGATTGATCCACGCGCGGTAAAAGTTGATCCAAATCGCAGTGCAACCAAGATTTTTTCTGATATTCCTACAATTGTGGGTACAGCAGAGAGTTGGAGCATAAATAGTGAACCAATTGAAGTGGATGGTTGGAGCGAACCAGCGGTTGCACAATGCATTGCAGCAAATTTGCCAATTGGTGCCACTTTATATGTAGCTTCTTCACGTCCAATCAGAGATTTAGAGGCGTTTGCGCTTCCAAGAGACGGGGTTGAAGTTTTCGCTAATCGCGGTTTGGCGGGAATTGATGGCAATTTATCGACGGCTATCGGTATTGCCTCACGGAGAGAATGTACTTACGCGGTAGTGGGAGATTTAGCATTTCTGCATGATTTAACAGCATTAGTAAATCAAGAAGATATTAAATTAAAAGTATTAGTCATTAATAATGACGGTGGCGGAATATTCTCTACCTTGCCCCAGGCTGGAGTTAAAGGATTTGAAAAAATATTTGGAACTCCACATGGTCATGATTTATTTGAAATCGCAAATGCATTTAAAATTTCAGTAACTGAAATTGATGATTTGAAAACTTTAAAACAATTTATGAATCCACCAAGTAAATTTGAAATTGGAATTTTGCAAATGCCTAACCGTGAAACAAATGCGGCACTTATTAAGGAATTAACTAAGCGCGTTAATTATCGGTAAGAATTTCGCCTGACTTTCTGCGACTTCTCGCGTGGCATCTGATCCGGCAACAATTCCACATCCTGCGTATGCATGTACCTCTTTGCCAGAAATAAAACCACAACGAAGTGCAATTCCTTGTTCTCCTTCACCTTTTGCGTCGATCCAACCAATTGGTCCGGCGTAACGGCGGCGATTAATTCCTTCAATTCTTTTAATTAATGCAGAGGCATTTAACGTAGGAGTGCCACAAACTGCAGCCGAAGGATGTAATTTTTCGAGAATTGCAAAGATGTCAATAATTTTATGACCTTCTTTAATTGCACCAGTTACGTCGGTGGCCAGGTGCATCACATTAGATAGGTGCAGCACAAAGGGCGCATCGGGCACATTTGTAGAGGCACAAAATGGTGCCAGCGCTTCAGCGACCGAACGAACTGCATATTCATGTTCCTCTAGATCTTTCGAGGAGCGAGCAAGCGATGCTGCAAGCGCTAAATCTTTATTATCATCGCCAGTTTTGCTAATCGTTCCAGCTAAGACGCGGGACACCACCATGGAGTTATTTAATCTAATCAATAATTCAGGCGTAGCACCGATCAATCCGTGGTTTGCGTATACCCAGGTGCCGCGATACTCCTTCGCAAGATTACGAAGTACGCCGCGAGGGTCTATCTCAGAGTCTGCATCTGCAATTATTTCTCGCGCCAGCACAACTTTATCAAGCGCATCTTCTTGAATCTCCGTGACCGCAGTGCGGACTTTCTCTTTCCAAGAATCTACATCGCTGTCTCGCCATTTAATTTTTGGAATGGGATTTACGTTAGCAATCTCTAGCAACTTTGGTTGAGCTTCATTGCCAATCCAAGTTATCCAAGTTGATTGATTGCGTTTACCAACTACTACTTTAGGAATTACAAGCTCGCTATCTTCATTTTCATCAAATGAGAATGAAGTAAAAAGAATTGGTCCCGTACCTGGGCCATGCACTTCATTATTGATATTAAAAGTATCTAACTGTTCGTGCCACCATTTTCGAGCAAGCTCAAATCTATTTGCACCTTTAACTTTAGTTGATGCATAAATTCCCCAACCAACCAGACCTTCACCATTTCGAACCCAGGCAAGCGGATTTTGATCAGGCAACAAATCAAGTAAGGGAAGATGTGCACCTAATCTGGTGGTATTAACGTGTACGGCCAACGACCTTCCAAACTGTAGGTAACGC
>CAYYFI010000002.1:24158-53813 GCA_964471265.1 uncultured Actinomycetes bacterium
AGTGTATAGCGATGCTGCAATTACCAAAAAGTCGGGTAAAAGTAGGGCAGAATACGGAGCATGTCACGCGCAAATATGGATAAGAATCCAGATGAAGTCGCGGCAATGTTTGATGGCGTTGCAAAGCGCTATGACCTCGTAAACGATTTGTTAAGCCTTGGACAAACTAAATTTTGGCGTAAAAAAACCACGGCAATCATTGCACCAAAATCAGGAATGGAGATTCTTGATTTAGCTGCAGGCACAGGTTCGTCATCTGTGCCACTTGCACAAGCAGGTGCAAAAGTAATTCCGGCAGATTTCTCAGATGGAATGTTAGAAGCAGGTCGCAAACGCCATCCGCATCTGCCATTTACTAAAGCCGATGCGCTAAATCTTCCATTTGAAAACCAAAGATTCGATGTAGTCACCATCTCATTTGGTTTAAGAAACACGGTTGATTTCGATAAAGCGCTAAAAGAGATGCTACGAGTTACTAAACCAGGTGGCAGATTGGTCGTCTGTGAATTTAGCCAGCCAACTTGGAAGCCATTTCGCATCCTCTATCTAAATTACTTGATGAAGGCGTTACCAATGATTGCTAAATGGAGCAGCTCTAACCCCGATGCCTATATCTACCTAGCCGAATCCATCCGCGCCTGGCCAAATCAGTCAGCGCTCGCGGCGCGGATCGAGTCCGCAGGCTGGAAAGGCGCTACCTGGCGGAATCTGACCTTCGGGATTGTTTCAGTTCACATCGCTCACGCACCACTTTAGTTTCGCCTATTTCGCGCTCACGCTTAGGATTACAGCGTGAATCCATACGTACCTATTTTGGTCATAGGGGCCATCGGTTTGGGCTTCGCAGCCTTCTCAGTCGCAATCGCTGCCATCACCGGCCCAAAAAGATATAACCGTGCAAAGTTAGATCCGTATGAATGCGGAATCGAACCTTCACCACAAGCTGCCGAAGGTGGACGTTTTCCAGTTAAGTACTTCTTAACTGCAATGCTCTTTATTATCTTCGATATAGAAATCGTCTTTTTATATCCATGGGCAGTTACCTTTGATCAATTAGGTTTATTTGGTCTCGTAGAAATGATTCTCTTCATCGGAACCGTGTTTGTTGCATATGCATATGTGTGGCGACGTGGTGGATTGGAATGGGACTAGTGGGTCTAGAAGAAAAATTACCTTCAGGCTTTTTATTAACTACCGTAGAAAATCTTGCGGATTACATGCGCAAGTCATCGGTATGGCCAGCAACTTTCGGACTTGCATGTTGTGCGATTGAAATGATGGCAGTTGGCTCTGCAGCCAAATATGACATTTCACGTTTCGGTATGGAACGTTTCTCCGCAACACCTCGTCAAGCCGATTTAATGATTGTGGCTGGTCGACTTTCAAACAAAATGGCGCCAGTGCTTCGACAGATTTATGATCAAATGCCAAATCCAAAATGGGTAATTGCAATGGGTGCTTGTGCATCTTCTGGTGGCATGTTTAATAACTATGCAATCGTCCAAGGCGTTGACCATGTTGTTCCAGTGGATATCTATCTACCTGGCTGCCCACCACGACCAGAGATGTTGTTAGATGCGATTTTGAAATTGCACGAAAAGATCTCTGAAGGAAAACTTGGCGTAAACCGTGAGCAAGTTATTAAGGAAGTTGAAGCAGCTGCGATGGCCGCGATACCAACTCATGCACAGAAAGGACTTCTAGCATGAGCCAAGATGGCGGAATGTTTGGCGTTTCTGGCACCGGCGATACCTCTGGATATAGCGGTTTAGTTCGCGTTCAAGTTACTCCTGGTTCATCAGAGCGCCCATACGGTAGCTATTTTGATGAAGTTGCAGATGATTTAGAGCGTGCTTATCCTGAATTTTCGGATGCCATCGAAAAAGTAATTGTAGATCGCGGCGAATTAACGCTTCATGTAAAACGTGAAAAATTAATTGAAGTTGCATTCATTCTTCGTGATAAGTTGTTATTTGAAATGTGCATGGGTGTAAATGGCGTGCATTATCCAAACGAAACTGGTCGCGAACTTCATGCGGTTTATCCATTGCTTTCAATTACCAACAATCGTCGGATTAGATTAGAAGTAGCGTGTCCAGATTCAGATCCGCACATTCCTTCGCTAGTTGAAGTTTGGGCTGGCAATAATTGGCATGAACGTGAAACTTTTGACATGTTCGGAATTATTTTTGATGGACATCCTGCATTGACACGAATTTTGATGCCGGACGATTGGCAAGGCCACCCACAAAGAAAAGATTATGCGCTCAACGGAATCAATGTTGAATACAAAGGTGCGTCAGCCCCAGCTCCAGATAATCGAAGGGTTTATAACTAATGACAACCTTTGATCCATATGCTTCGTCGCGCGAAACTACTGAAGGAACTGTTTATTCAGTAACTGGTGGCGATTGGAACGATTTAGTTTCCGAAATTGGTTCCCAGAAAGACGAAAAGATTGTTGTCAACATGGGTCCACAACACCCATCTACACACGGCGTACTCCGTTTAGTTTTGGAACTAGAAGGCGAAACTGTCTCTGAAGTTCGTTGTGGAATTGGATATTTACATACCGGCATTGAGAAAAATTCTGAGTACCGCACTTGGACTCAAGCAACTACTTTCGTAACTCGTATGGATTATTTATCCCCATTATTTAATGAAACTGCATATTGCTTAGGCGTAGAAAAGCTCTTAAATATTACGGATCAAATACCAGAACGTGCATCAGTAATTCGAGTGATGATGATGGAACTAAATCGAATTTCATCACACATGGTGGCGCTTGGTACTGGTGCGTTGGAATTAGGTGCGATGGCCCCAATGTTCAATGCTTTCCGCGAACGCGAAAAAGTGCTTTCAACTTTTGAACGTATTACCGGTCTGCGCATGAATATGGCCTATATCCGCCCAGGTGGTGTGCAGCAAGATTTACCAGCAGGCACTGTGCAATATGTGCGCGATTTAGTAAAAGATCTTCGTATCCATCTAAAAGATAATTCAGATTTGTTAGTTGGAAATACTATTTGGATGAAGCGCACTGAAGGAATTGGTTATTTAGATCTAGCCGGATGCACAACGTTAGGTGTAACCGGTCCAGTGCTTCGTTCAGCGGGACTTCCTTGGGATCTTCGTAAGACCCAACCATATTGCGGATACGAAAATTATGACTTTGATGTTGTTACTGCAGATACTGCAGATGTTTATGGTCGCTTTTTAGTTCGTGTAAATGAATTAGAACAATCACTTCGAATTATCGAGCAAGCTTGCGATAAGTTAGACAAACTAGATGGTGCACCAGTAATGGTTGCAGATAAGAAAATTGCTTGGCCAGCACAACTTGCAGTTGGTTCAGATGGTATGGGTAATTCACTTAACCATATTCGCGAAATTATGGGCACCTCGATGGAATCATTGATTCATCACTTCAAGTTAGTAACAGAAGGTTTCCGAGTCCCGGCAGGTCAGGCATATGCTGCCGTGGAATCACCTCGCGGTGAACTTGGCGCTTATGTGGTTTCTGACGGTGGTACTCGTCCATATCGTGTTCATTTCCGCGAACCATCTTTCAACAATTTGCAATCAACTGCCGCAATGTGTGAAGGCTCAATGGTCGCCGACATTATTGGCGCGGTGGCTTCAATTGATCCAGTTATGGGAGGTGTTGATCGCTAATGTTCAACGAACAGGATTTAACAATTATCGATGCAATCATCTCTCGTTATCCACGTAAACGTTCTGCAATCATGCCATTGCTTCATTATGTGCAATCAAAAGCGGGATATGTAACTAATGAAGGTATCGAACTTATCGCGCAGAAATTAGAGATTGAAACCGCGGAAGTAACGGCAGTTTCTACCTTTTATACCCAGTATTTAACACATCCAGCTGGCGAATATCACGTAGGAGTTTGTATCAACACACTATGTGCCGTAATGGGTGGGGATGCAATTTGGGAGAGCGTTTCTGAACATCTTGGCATTGGCAATCACGAAGTTACTGCAGATGGAAAAGTTTCATTAGAACGAATCGAATGCAATGCAGCTTGTGATTACGCACCTGTAGTTATGGCTAACTGGGAGTTCTACGACAACATGACCCCACAGAAAACCAAAGATTTAGTAGATGGCGCACGAAACGGAAATCCTCCTGCACCAACTCGCGGTCCAAAGAAGCTGCCAACGTTCAAAGAAAATTCACGGGTACTTGCAGGTTTAGACGATGGGCTTGCAAACGAAGGAGTCTCTGCAGGAGATGCCACTTTACTTGGATTGAAACTCGCTAAGGAGGGTAAGTAATTGTTAAAGCCAGTTCTTAGCGCATATTGGGATGAGCAAGATTCATTTACCATTGATGGATACAAGCGACATGGCGGTTATGACGCTGCTAAAAAAGCGCTCGCAATGGATCCAGATGCGGTTATTCAATTAGTTAAAGATTCTGGACTTCGCGGTCGCGGTGGTGCAGGTTTTCCGACCGGAATGAAATGGGGATTCATCCCACAGAACGACGGCAAAGAACATTATTTAGTGGTTAATGCTGATGAATCTGAACCGGGCACTTGTAAAGACATGCCATTACTTATGGCAAATCCACATGTATTAATCGAAGGCATGATTATTGCTTCTTATGCAATTCGCGCAAAGCATGCATTCGTTTATCTGCGCGGAGAAGTTGCGCATGTTGCGCGTCGCGTTAATGCGGCAATTGCTGATGCATATAAAGCAGGTTACTTAGGTAAGAATATTTTCGGAACTGGCGTTGATCTTGAATTAACTCTGCATATTGGTGCTGGTGCTTACATCTGCGGTGAAGAGACTGCGCTACTTGATTCACTTGAAGGTTTCCGCGGCCAACCACGCCTACGTCCACCATTTCCGGCCATTGCTGGTTTATATGCGCGTCCAACGGTGGTTAATAACGTGGAATCAATCTCCGCAGTCCCTGCAATCGTCGCAAATGGTGCTGATTGGTACCAACAATTCGGAACTGAAAAATCAAAAGGGATGACGCTTTATTCACTTTCAGGTCACGTTGCTAATCCAGGTCAATTTGAAGCGCCACTTGGAATTACTTTGCGTCAACTATTAGATATGTCTGGCGGAATACGTGCCGGTCATAAATTAAAGTTCTGGACACCAGGTGGATCATCAACACCAATGTTTACTGACGAACATTTAGATGTGCCACTTGATTATGAAGGCGTTGGTGCAGCCGGATCAATGCTTGGCACAAAAGCGCTACAAATTTTCGATGAAACAACTTGCGTAGTACGTGCAGTGCTTCGCTGGGTAGAGTTCTACAAACATGAATCTTGTGGAAAGTGCACACCATGTCGCGAAGGCACTTGGTGGTTAGTACAAGCAATGCAAGATATGGAATCCGGAAAAGCTACTGAAGCAGATCTAGATAAATTATTAGATCTCTGCGACAACATTATGGGTCGTTCATTCTGCGCACTTGCAGATGGTGCCGTATCACCAGTTGCTTCATCGGTTAAATATTTCCGTGATGAATATATTGCGCATATTCAAAACAAGGGATGTCCATTCGATCCAGTTGCTTCGACTTTGTTCTCGGGAGTACAAGCATGACCACTCAAGCTCAAAAGCCTGCTGTAGAAGCAGTGGAGATGATTGCAGTCGTTATCGATGGTTTCGAAGTATCAGTTCCAAAAGGAACATTAGTTATTCGCGCTGCAGAAAAATTAGGAATTCAAATTCCACGATTCTGCGATCATCCGTTATTGGATCCGGTTGGCGCTTGTCGTCAATGTTTAGTTGATATTGAAATTAATGGCCGTAAATTTCCTAAGCCACAAGCTTCTTGCACTATTCCAGTAGAACCAGGAATGATCGTTAATACTCAATTAACTTCACCGGTTGCAGATAAAGCGCAAAAGGGCATTATGGAGTTTTTGTTGGTAAATCACCCGCTTGATTGCCCCGTTTGCGACAAGGGTGGCGAGTGCCCGCTACAAAACCAAGCGATGTCCAATGGCAATGCGGAATCACGTTTTACGGGGTACAAGCGAACTTTCGAAAAACCAATCAACATCTCTTCACAAGTTTTACTCGATCGTGAACGCTGCGTCCTCTGTGCGCGTTGCACTCGTTTTGCAGATCAAATTGCGGGAGACCCATTTATTACTTTGAACCAACGTGGAGCGCTGCAACAAGTTGGTATTTATGAAGAACAACCATTTGAATCTTATTTTTCTGGCAATACTGTTCAGATCTGTCCAGTAGGTGCGTTGACTGGAGCGACTTATCGATTCCGTGCTCGTCCATTTGATTTAGTTTCAACACCATCCGCTTGCGAACATTGTGCATCTGGTTGCGATATGCGCACAGATGTTCGTCGTGGCAAAACGCTACGCCGTTTAGCTGGCGAAGATGCTTCAGTAAACGAAGAGTGGAACTGCGATAAAGGTCGCTGGGCATTTAAATATGTAACCGCGCAAGATCGCATTACTTCACCATTGATTCGTAATGCGGCAGGTGAATTAGTGCCAGCTTCTTGGCCAGAAGCGCTTGAAGCTGCAGCTACTGGTTTAAGCGCAGGACGCGCAGCGGTGCTAGTTGGTGGTCGTGTCACTGTAGAAGATGCATATGGTTATGCAAAGTTTGCCCGCGTGGCACTTGGCACCAATGACATTGATTTTCGTTCTCGTATCTCCAGTGATGAAGAACGTGCTTTCTTTGCAAGTTCGGTAATTGGAAATCAAACTTCTTATCGCGATATTGACTCAGCTGATCAAGTGGTGTTAATTGCTTTTGAACCAGAAGAAGAATCTCCAATTGTGTTCTTACGTATCAACAAAGCAGTGCGTAAAAAAGGACTTAAAGTTCATGCAGTTGCATCCAAACTTTCGATTGGAAATGAGAAATTAAAATCTAATTTCATTTGCGTAGCTCCAGGTAATGAAGTAGCTGGGCTGTCCGGTCTTAATCTCACAGAAAAATCAGTGATTTTGGTAGGCGAACGCGCTGCCGAGACTGCTGGTTTATTAAGTGCAGTTGCGGGTTTAGCTGGAAGATCAGGCGCAAAATTGGCATGGATTCCTCGTCGCGCCGGCGAACGTGGTGCAATCGAAGCAGGTGCAATTGGAAATCTGCTTCCAGGTGGGCGCCCAGTTTCTGATGCAGCAGCGCGAGTTGATGTAGCTGCAGCTTGGGGAGTACATGGACTTCCAGAAGTGCGCGGACTTTCAACTGATGAAATTTATGCATCAGCAGAGCGTGGAGAAATTAAGGCTTTACTTGTGGGTGGCGTTGATCCGTTAGATGGTGCAAATCCAACTGGGGCACTTAACGCGCTTGAAAATGCTTTTGTAGTCTCACTTGAAATGCGACCTTCTGCAGTTACAGAACGTGCAAATGTCGTATTGCCAATTGCGGCAGTGGCTGAAAAGAGTGGAACTTTCTTAAATTGGGAAGGTCGCGGACGTAGTTTTGAAATGGCAATTCCAGATTCATTACAACGTAGCGATGTGCGCATTCTTTCGATGTTAGCTGAAGCAATGGGTCGCAAAATTGGAATTTCTACTGTGGCACAAGCAGCAACAGAGTTAAATGCAATTGGCACTTGGGATGGCACAAAGGCAGAGTTCGGTGGCGTAAGCGCTAGCGCTGCGGCAACTGTTGCGGGAGATCAAGCGATTCTAACTTCATGGCGTCGACTATTAGATAGCGGTTCGCTGCAAGATGGTGAAGCAAATCTTGCTGGAACAGCCCGCAAAACGGTGGCAGTGATATCGCCAAAGCGTGCAAGTGCAATTGGTGTTAATGATGGCGAATTAGTCAAGATTTCTAATAAAAATGGGGCAGTGGTACTGCCAGTTTTAATTGAAGCTATTCACGATGATGCGGTTTGGGCGCCACGTAATTCTGCCGGCTCTGAATTACTTCGCACCTTAGGTGTAGCCTCAAATTCAGTGGTAACGGTGGTGAAGGCATGAACACAATTACAAATGCACAATTAATTGCAGGCGATCCAGGATGGTTAATTGCAATAAAAGCAGTGCTGACTTTTGCGGTATTAGTTGTTTTCACACTTCTGGCAATCTGGTGGGAGCGTCGTTTCATTGGTTTTATGCAGGAGCGTCCAGGTCCTAACCGAACTGGACCTCAAGGTTTATTGCAATCATTAGCTGACGGCATCAAATTAGCGCTTAAAGAAGATATCGTGCCTAAAGCTGCCGATAAAGTGGTATTTATTTTGGCGCCAATCATTAGCGCTTCTACTTGCTTTATGTCATTTGCAATCATGCCAATGACTGGCGAAGTACAAATGTTTGGCAAAACGACTGCAATGCAGATGACAGATTTACCAATCGGAGTGCTTTATGTTTTAGCAGTTGCTTCAGTTGGTGTTTATGGCATCGTACTTGCGGGATGGTCTTCTGGTTCGACCTATCCACTATTAGGCGGCTTACGTTCTAGTGCGCAAGTAATTTCTTATGAAGTTGCTATGGGTCTTTCACTAGTGGCAGTTTTCATTTACTCAGGTTCAATGTCCACCGGAGATATTGTGGTTGCGCAAGATAAATGGTGGAACGTAGTTGTACTCTTCCCATCATTTGTAATTTATTTAATTTCAATGATTGGCGAAACTAATCGTGCTCCATTCGATTTAGCTGAAGCAGAAGGTGAACTTGTCGGTGGATTCCATACCGAATATTCATCATTGAAGTTCGCACTCTTCTTCTTAGGTGAATACATAAACATTGCGACGGTTTCAGCTCTTGCAACTACATTGTTCTTTGGTGGTTATCGCGCGCTACCTGGTCTTGGATTTACCGAGCAGTGGTTAGGTGGTTGGTTTGGCATGGTTTGGTTCTTTGCCAAAGTCTGCTTCTTCTTCAATATTTTCGTATGGGTGCGTGCAACACTGCCACGTATTCGCTATGACCAATTTATGAAATTTGGTTGGAAGATTTTGATTCCATCATCTTTACTTTGGATCATCGTAGTTGCCACACTGCGCGCACTTTCAGCTAATGGCACTTCACGCTTGGTAATCGCTGGTTTTGCAGGTGGCGTGGTGCTTGCAGTAATGGCCTTAAGTTCTGCGTGGGATAAAGCGAAATTAAAGTCGAAGTTGCCTCCTGAATTTGAAGTTGAAGAACCATCATTCCCAGTTCCTAAATTGCCTACCCAAATAACAGCTAAGTCGGAGGTTCAGTAAATGTCTGATGAATCAGATTTGGTAAAGAAGAGTTTTGATTTGGATAAGGTTTCAACTGCGCCGGTTGCACCGGCTCGTGAAGGATCTTTGTTTGAGCAAGCAAAAGGTTTTTGGGTAACCATTCGCAATATTGGCCGCCCAAGAATTACTGTTGAATATCCAGAAGTTAAAGCGCCAACCGAAGAACGTTTTCATGGCCGTCATCAATTAAATCGCCATCCTGATGGATTAGAGAAGTGTGTTGGTTGCGAACTTTGCGCTTGGGCTTGTCCTGCTGATGCGATTTATGTTGAAGGTGCAAATAACACTGATACCGAACGCTTCTCGCCAGGTGAGCGCTACGGCAAGGTTTATCAAATTAATTATCTTCGCTGCATTTTCTGTGGTCTATGCATCGAAGCTTGCCCAACTCGTGCGCTAACAATGACTAACGAATATGAATTAGCTGATCGCACTCGCGATAAGTTGATCTTTGAAAAGGATGATTTGTTGGCACCACTTCGTAGTGGCATGTTGCAACCTCCACATCCGATGTATCCAGGAACCGATGAAGCGGATTACTACAAAGGTAAAGTCACACAAGCTCATCCAAGCCAGGAGGCAAAGTAAGTGAATTTGCTCTTGGAAAATATTGGCACCACCGGAACTCCTGAAGCAGTTCAGTTCTACATAATGGCGCCACTTGCAATTGCAGCTGCGATTGGCATGTTAATTGTTAAAAAAGCAGTACATTCGGCAATTTTGATGGCCTACGTAATGTTGAGTTTGGCCTTCTTTTATATTGCACAAGATGCGCCATTCTTAGGAATCGTTCAAATCGTGGTTTACACCGGCGCGGTAATGATGCTCTTCTTATTTATTCTGATGCTGGTGGGTGTTGATACTAAAGAATCTTTAGTTGAAACCATCAAAGGCGTGCGCTTGACTGCAATTTCAGCTTCGCTTGGCATCGGTTTATTACTTGTGGCCTTAATTGGAAATGCCACAGTCGGACATCAGTCATATGGACTTTCGAGTGCAAACTCTGCAGGCAATGTTCAAGGCATTGCTTACAAACTTTTCTCAACCTATGTATGGGCTTTTGAAGTTGTCTCCGCGCTTTTGATTACTGCCGCACTTGGTGCGATGGTGTTAGCGCACAGTCAACGTGTAACGCCGCGCCAAACACAAAGAGAATTAGCAGTGCGCAGATTCCGCGGTAAAGATTTAAGTGATGCCGCAGGCAAACCAGCTCCTGGCGTCTTTGCTCGTTATAACGGAGTTGATGTACCAGCTTTGCTTCCAGATGGTTCACCAGCAGTTGATTCAATTAATGACACTTTGAAGGCGCGCGGCACGATTCGTGATCCGCGCGAATATTCATTAAATGAAATTGCCACTTTTGATGATACCGATGAAGGACGGCGCTAAATGAATCCGATTAATTATCTTTACGTCGCTTCAATTCTCTTCACTATTGGTGCAGTCGGTGTGGTCATTCGCCGAAACGCAATTGTGGTTTTCATGTGCATCGAGTTAATGCTTAATGCAGCTAACTTGGCTTTCGTAACTTTCGCACGCATCAATGGCAATCTTGAAGGTCAGATTGTGGCTTTCTTTACGATGGTCATCGCAGCTTGCGAAGTGGTAATTGGCTTAGCGATTATCGTGACGATTTATCGCTCCCGTCGATCTGCATCTGTTGATGATGCAAGTTTGTTGAGTCGATAATGATCGGATATTTAATTGGATTGCCTCTTCTAGGTGCCGCCACGCTGCTACTTGCAGGTCGACGCACTGATAAATGGGGACACCTGCTAGCTACAGCGCTATCTGGCGCTTCTTTTGCGCTTGGTTTGAAGTTATTCAACGATATGTTGGCGCTGCCGACTGAATCACGCGCGATGCACCAGAAACTATTTACTTGGATTCATGTCGGTGGATTCCATGTAGATGCTGGGCTTTTGCTAGATCAACTATCTATCTGCTTCGTACTATTAATTACTGGCGTAGGTACTTTGATTCATATTTATTCGATTTCTTATATGTCGCACGACCATGATCGCCGTAGATTCTTCGCTTACCTAAATTTGTTTATCGCGGCCATGTTGTTGTTAGTGCTTGGCGATTCATATTTAAATCTTTATGTTGGCTGGGAAGGCGTGGGTCTTGCGTCGTATCTTTTAATTGGTTTCTGGAATCAGAAACCGGCGTATGCAACCGCAGCTAAAAAAGCTTTCGTAATGAATCGCATTGGAGATATGGGGCTCTCGTTTGCCATCATGATTGCCTTTGTAACTTTCGGCGCAGTTTCATTTGATGAAATTGAAAAGCATGCACATCATGCATCCACTGCCGCGCTTACTGCGATTGGAATTATGTTATTAATTGCAGCTACAGGTAAGTCTGCGCAGTTTCCATTACAAGCTTGGTTGGGTGATGCGATGGCCGGTCCGACTCCAGTTTCGGCGTTGATTCACGCCGCAACCATGGTTACTGCCGGGGTCTATTTAATTACTCGCTCAAACTTCATCTTTGATTTAGCGCCAAATGCACAGACTGCAGTAGCGGTAGTTGGTGCAATCACGCTTCTCTTTGGTGCGCTAGTTGGTACAGCGAAAGATGACATCAAGAAAGCACTAGCGGCATCAACTATGTCGCAAATCGGATACATGATTTTGGGTGCTGGTCTTGGCCCAGCTGGTTATGCCTTTGCAATCATGCACTTGTTAACCCATGGCTTCTTTAAAGCCGGAATGTTTTTAGGTGCTGGATCAGTAATGCATGGCATGAATGATGAAGTAAATATGCGTAGATACGGTGCACTTCGTAAATTTATGCCGATTACCGCAATTACCTTTGGTTTGGGGTATTTGGCAATTATTGGGGTGCCGCCATTTGCTGGTTTCTATTCCAAAGACAAATTAATTGAAGTGGCGCTAAATGCTGGTGGACTAAAAGGATACTTACTTGGTGGTGCTGCGTTAATTGGTGCGGCAATCACTGCGTTCTATATGTCTCGTGTAGTTATTCTGACTTTCTTTAGTAACAAGCGTTGGGACGACAACGCACATCCTCATGAATCACCAATTTTGATGTGGTTGCCAATGGCGATTTTGGCGATTGGTTCAGTTGCTTCTGGTTATCTCTTTACTCAAGGGGATGCATTACAGAATTGGTTGGCACCAGTAGTTGCAGCGCATTCAGAGCATGCAGAGCATCATGAATTGCTTCCACCAATCACAGTCAGCGTTATCGCTTTAACTTTGGTAGCAATTGGAGTTGCAATTGCAATCCTTAAATATCGCGCTGAATCTAATCCAAATGCGCCAGAAAATGTTTCTCTCTTTACTCGAATTGCACGTAAAGATTTGATGCAGGATGCATTTAACGAAGCAGTGTTCATGCGTCCAGGACAAGCATTAACTAAATCATTAGTGATAGTTGATGAAAAGATCATTGATGAAGCTGTTAATAGCGTAGGCGGTGCTGCAGTTGGTTCTGGACAATTGCTGCGCAAATTACAAACTGGTTTTGTCCGTAGTTATGCCGCTCTGATGTTAGTTGGTATAGCGCTACTTCTACTTGCGATCTGGGTGGTAACTCAATGAGCTTCTTGACCGTAATGCAATTGCTCCCACTTGTAGGTGCTGCGCTTATCGCTACCACCGGCAAGGGCAAAGATGATTTAGTAAAGAAGCTGGCATTTGTAACCACATTGGTAGTTGCAGCTGCCGGAATTATGTTGGCTTTCTCATTTAATCGAAGCGATGCGGGCCTGCAATTTGTAGAAAAACGCGCTTGGATTCCGGCATTTGGTATCAACTATGCAGTTGGAATTGATGGCATTGCTTTAGTTCTGATTTTGATGTCAGTGATTTTGGCACCAGTTGTAGTGCTTGCGGGTTGGAATGAAGCAACTGGCGGGCGTTGGTCAGTAAAAACTTTCTATATCTTGATTCTGGTTTTGGAAACCATGATGATCGGTGTCTTTGCGGCAACCGACATCTTTTTGTTCTACGTATTCTTTGAAGCAATGTTGGTTCCGGTTTACTTCCTTATTGGAGGATACGGAACTGGTGAACGCGCACAAGCAGCAGTGAAATTCTTGCTTTATAGCTTGTTTGGTGGATTATTAATGTTGGCTTCAATTATCGGTCTATATGTAATTGCAGGATCACAAGTTGGTCGTACCTTTGATATCGGTGCACTTTCAACTCTGCAGATTTCTGCAAGCACTCAGAATTGGTTATTCCTAGGTTTCTTTATTGCCTTTGCAATCAAAGCACCGCTATGGCCATTCCACACCTGGTTACCAGATGCTGCAAATTCAGCGACACCTGGCACCTCAGTTCTTTTACTTGGCGTGCTGGATAAAGTTGGTACCTTCGGAATGATCCGCTACTGCTTAACTTTATTTCCAGAAGCAACCAAAACCTTTACCCCAGTAATTTTGGTCTTATCGGTAATTTCAATTATCTATGGTGCGTTCTTGGCAATTGGTCAACGCGACATTAAGCGATTAATCGCATTTACTTCGATTTCTCACTTTGGATTTATCACAATGGGAATCTTTGCAATGACTTCACAAGGTCATAGCGGAGCGACTTTGTATATGTTCAATCATGGTTTCTCAACTGCGGCGCTCTTCTTAGTTGCCGGTTGGATGGCAGCGCGTCGCGGTTCTACAACAATTTCAGATTTCGGTGGCTTACAACGAGTAACTCCGATCATGGCTTGGACTTTCTTTTTAGCTGGAATGTCTTCACTTGCGCTACCTGGATTATCTAGCTTCGTAAGTGAATTCTTAGTATTAGTCGGTACTTATTCTCGCTATCCAGTAGCTGCAATAATTGCAACCTTCGGAATCGTTTTAGCGGCACTTTACATTTTGATTCCAGTGCAGAAAGCGCTTCATGGACCAACTACTGCGGGAAATGAAAATCTTCCTGATTTGAATTTGCGAGAGAAGATTGCGATTGCGCCGGTAATGGCAATCATTATTGCGTTGGGATTCTTTCCGGCACCAATACTTAATGTAATTAACCCAGCCGCACAGGCAACAATTTCAGCGCTCGGATTTAGTGATCCAGCACCGACCGTAGGAGATAAATAAATGGGTGGCTTTGCATCGCCAGTACTGAATTACTCGATTCTGGCCCCAATTATTTTGGTGTTGGCAGGCGCGATCATTGGTGTTTTGCTTGAAGCATTCGCACCAAGAGCAAAGCGTGCCTCTTTGCAATTAGCAGTCACAATAATTACTTTGCTAGCTTCATTACTTTCAGTTATCTCAATTCGAGGAAAAGAATCAGTTGATGCAGCTGGCGGTTCAGTTGCCTTTGATGGCGCTGCATTTTTAACCCAACTCTTTATTCTTTTAATTGCACTAGTTGCGACTTTACTACTTGCCGATGAAAAGAATTTCACGGCAGTAGCTTCTGCTTTGCCGGGTTCAAGAGAAGAGATCGAAGCTTCTGCAGCCGGCTTACGTGTTACTGAAGTTTATCCACTCTTTTTATTTTCAATTGCCGGCATGATGTTATTTCCGGTATCGACAGATTTAATTACCCTTTTTGTTGCGTTAGAGATGCTATCTCTACCACTTTACCTAATGACTGGACTTTCTCGTCGTCGTAGATTGATGTCACAAGAAGCAGCCTTAAAATATTTCTTACTTGGAGCTTTTGCATCTGCATTCTTCCTATTTGGTGCCGCATTCTTATATGGCGCTTCAGGAAGCATTACTTTAAATGGCATCCGCCAAGGAGTAGTGGGCGGCAGTGGCAATAATGTCTTCTTATTAATTGGAATTGTATTTTTATCAGCTGGCTTGCTCTTTAAAGTAGGTGCGGTTCCATTTCATGCATGGACACCTGATGTTTATCAGGGTGCGCCAACGCCAATCACTGCATTTATGGCAGCTGCTACCAAGCTATCTGCATTTGCAGCAATGTTACGAATTTTCTATGTAGCACTGGCAAATGCAGAATGGACCTGGCGCCCGATAATTATGGTGATCTCAATTGCAACCATGGTTTTGGGATCATTAGTCGCAATTGCCCAGCGCGATGTAAAACGTATGCTGGCCTATTCATCCATCGCACATGCCGGCTTCTTGCTATCAGGCGTATATGCGCTTAGCCAGAATGGTTTAAGTTCATCTATTTTCTATCTTGCCACTTACGGATTAACTACAGTTGGTGCTTTTGCAATTGTTACTTTGATTCGTGATTCAAATGGCGAAGTTACAGATTTAAATCGTTGGGCAGGATTAGCTAAGCGTTCTCCATTAGTAGCAACACTTTTCTCAGCATATTTACTTGGATTTGCCGGAATTCCGTTAACTGCAGGTTTCATCGGTAAGTTCTCGATCTTTTCAGCTGCTTATGAAGCAGGAGGCAAAGCATTAGTGATTGCAGGTGTGCTCTCATCTGCAGTCGCGGCTTTCTTCTATATCCGAGTAATCGTTTTAATGTTCTTTAAAGATGCAGTTGAAGATGGCACCACAGTGGTAATTCCAACTGCACTTACTCGTAGCGTGGTCTTAATTAGTGGTGTCGCAACTATCCTTTTCGGAGTTGTGCCACAACCATTAATTAATTTCATTAACACCTATTCAATCTTTATTCGTTAATTATTAAATGGCTGCTTTCGGAATTCCCAGTTTATCGCCGGAACTAGAGGCGACTATTGCGGCTGGGCTTTCCGAAACCGAAAGCCTTTTAAATTCAAGAATTGAAGGGCGATATTTATTCGCAAATGAAACTTCAAGACACTTAGTTGCAGCAGGTGGTAAGCGGTTTAGACCATTAATTACGATTTTAGGCTCCTTAATTGGTAGCGGTATTAATGAGAAAGTCATCAAAGCTGCCGCGGTATGCGAATTAACGCATTTGGCAACGCTTTATCATGATGATGTTATGGATGAAGCGCCGCTTCGTCGTGGTGTAGAAAGCGCAAATAGTCGATGGGGTAATTCTGTAGCCATCCTTACTGGAGATTACCTTTTTGCAAAAATGTCCCAAATTTTGGCGGAGCTTGGCCCGGAAGCAGTTAAGTTGCAGGCGGATACTTTTGAGCGCTTAGTTATTGGCCAAATTTTGGAGACTCAAGGTCCTGGCAGCACTGATCCGTTGGAACATTATCTTCAAGTAGTGGCAGATAAAACTGGTTCTTTAATTGCAACCTCACTTCGATTTGGCGCAATGTTCGCAGGTTGCGGCAAAGCCGAAATTGAAACTGTCACACAATTTGGCGAAAAAATCGGAGTTGCTTTCCAATTAGCGGATGACATTATTGATATTGCCAGCGATTCATTGGATTCCGGAAAAACTCCAGGTACCGATTTACGTGAAGGTATTCCAACTTTAGTTACGTTAAATGCGATGAAATCTAATGATTCTAACGATGCCTCTTTGAAATTAGCGCTTTCAGCTCCAATCAAATCGGAAGAGAAAGTGCAATGGGTAATTCAAGAGCTAAGAAATCACAAAGCGATGGCGGAATCTCGTTTACAGTTACAAACTATTGCTAAAGAAGCTAGAGCAGCCCTTGGTCCACTTCCGATTAGCGAAGCCAGCTCAGCGCTATTTTCACTATGCGATTTAGTAATTGATAGAACTGCCTAACAGGAAATTTGAAAAGTCGGAATTTAAATGAGCGAATTTAAAGAGCGAATTAGCAAGCTGCGGGAGCTAGCCGATAAACATGGCCTGGAAAGCATTGTTTTGCGGCGAAATCCTAACTTGGCATGGGCAATTGGTGGTCGCGTACATGTGCCTTTAACTTTAGATTTAGCCTGTTTTGATTTAATCATTACTAAAGAAAAAACTATTGCGGTCACAAATAAAATTGAAGCTCCTAGATTGATTGCTGAGGAGTTTCCTGCGGAAGTTGAAGTGATGGCAATTGATTGGTGGGAAGGGCGAGATGCCAAACTACCAAATGGTGAAAAAATTGGTTCGGATCAGCCAGGTGGTTCGCGCTTTGATTTGAGTATTGAAGTTGAGCAATTACGACAATCACTGTCGGAATCAGAAGTGGTACGTTTTCGTAAAGTCTGTGCAGACTCTGCCGTAGCGCTCGGAGAGGCAATAAAATTAACAACATCAATTGATCGTGAAATTGATGTAACTGCCAGAATTGCAAGCGCGCTTTGGCAGCTTAATTTAGAATTGGTTTTTATTGGCGTTGCCGGTGAATCAAGAGTCAAGAAATTTCGACATCCATTGCCAACTGAGGCAGCCATTGGCAATCGAGTGGTGGCTTCAATTTGTGCTCGCAGAAAAGGAATGATTGCATCAGTTACCAGAATTGCATCTTTCGAAGATAATATTGATAGTTATGTTCAAATTTTAAATGTAGAAGCGGCGCTTTTTGAAAAAACTATAGTGGGTGCAAAGTTTGCAGATCCAATTAACGCTGCGATTAAAGCTTATCCAGAGTTTGGCTTTGATGAATTAGAATGGCAAAAACATCATCAAGGTGGTCCCACTGGATTTGCACCAAGAGATTGGCCGGCAAATTCAAATAGTGCACAATTGATATTAAAGAATCAACCAATTGCATGGAATCCAACCGGAAATGGGTGGAAGGCAGAAGATACGATTCTGGCTACAAGTACTGGAGTTGAGCTTCTTTCTGTTGATCCAGCCTGGCCGACAATTCAGGTAGCTGGACGTAATCGACCAGCAGTACTGCCGCTTACCAAGTAACCTTTCAATAACAACTTTAATCAAGGTCGCCTTTAGTCATTGACTAAGCAGGGGCCAGGGGGCAGACTGCGCCAAGAGGTCAAACCACTGGGGGTCTGATGAAGTCTGTTGCGCTACTGGCACTTGCCAGGCCAACCTTTGATCTCGCATATGCTGAGCGTAATTTTCTAGGTGCAAGATCACTACTCCAAGAGCTTGGAGTTAAAGTGGTCGGACCAGAGCAGCTGGTAATGACACCCGAAGATGTCCAGGCTGCTCAAATTCCAACCGCTGATTTATATATTCTTTTAACCGCATCATTTAGTGATGCCTCGCCTGCAGTGGAGTTATTTTCAAAAGTTCCAGGTCCTATTTTGGGTTGGTCAATGCGCGAACCAGGTGAGAATGGTGAACGACTTAAATTAAATTCAATGTGCGGTATCAATCTGGCTGCACATGCATTATTAGAAAATGGCCAACAGCTACGTCATTTACATGGAAATTTTGATGAGCCAATAATTAAAGAGTTGCTCGCCGCAGCGCTTAATGGCAAGTTACCGGATGCAAAAGCTCCGGCTGCTAAAACGGAATCCGTGATGGCTTCTCAAGAAGTTGTAAATCATGCTTTATCTATTTTGGCAACTAAGAAAATTGGAGCTATTGGAGATGCACCCAATGGTTTTACTCCTTGCAATTTTAATGCCAAGCAGTTGAAAGATATTTTTGGTCTGAGCGTTGCGCAGATTCCAATCAATAGCGCTTTCGACAAAATTGATGCAGTAAGTCAAAGTGCCCGAGAAAAAGCTCACGCCAATGCAGTAGCGGCACAACCTTCTCTAGCAAAAGTAAATGTTGCAGAAGCCACCAAAGTCGCAGGCGTTGAAGTAGCACTTGAACAATGGCAACAAGATGAAAAACTTGATGCAATTGCAGTCAGATGCTGGCCAGAATTTCCTACAGATTTAGGCGCATGTATTTGTTCATCATTAGGCAGAATATCTGATCGTGGAACCGTAACTACCTGCGAACGTGATGTCTTAGGTGCTGTGACCATGTTGGTTTGTGAAGCGCTAGGTTCAGATGAAAATTATTTAGTCGATATTGTGGATTTAGATGAAAGTCAGAATTTAATTCGTTTATGGCATTGTGGCTCTGCTGCTACCAAATTGGCCGCAGATCCAGAGAATGCGACGCAGTCGATTCATTGCAATCGCAAACTTGGCGTCGCTGGAGATTTCCCGCTCAAAACCGGAGCAGTAACACTGTTTCGAATTGATCGGGATTTAGACCCTGAAAACAAAACGGGTCTACGAATGGTTGTGAGCCGAGGGGAATCGATCCCTGCTCCCAATCGCTTTCAAGGAAATACTGCAACAGTCGTTACTGAACCTGATGCAGCGCTTCTAGTGAATGGAATAGTCACCGGCGGATATCCGCATCATCTAGTCATTTCATGGATAGATGTGCGACCAGGTATACGTCGAATGGCGCAAATCTTAGGGATCCCCCTCACCGAATGGTAACCATGTCCAGAAAAGGAATATCAATGAAGATAAAGACAATCCGTAATGGTTTAGTCGTAGCGTTGGTAACAACACTTGCGATTTCACCACTTACAGTAGCAAGAGCTGCAGATACTCCAGCTCTTGGTAAAGCATGTAGTGCAGAAGGAATTAGCACTGGAACTTCAACTGATTCATTAGTATGTAAATCAGTTGGAAATAAGTTAATTTGGCAGAAAGTTCGCCTTGGCGCTAACTACGGAACTCCAGTTGCAGCACTTTCAGCTCCAAAAGGAACAATCGAATTTCATCACTGGCGTCCAGAAGACAAGGCTGTCTTTCAGGACATTATCGATAAATTCCAAGCGGCTCACCCAGGAACTTATATCAACCAAGTAATTATGAGTTCAGTTGATTACACCAACTTGGCATATGCAAAGATCAGTGCAAATAAGAAGGCTGCAGTATTTGTAACTAGCCGTGGTGGTCAATTTGATCAATTCGCTAAGGCCGGACTATTAAAGGAATTTGTAGGTCAGCGTTACATGAAGCAGAACGTAATTCAGAGCGCGCTAACACCTGCAACTGTTAATGGCAAAGTTTATGGATTGCCATACCAGTCACTATTTAACAATCCGCTATACAACGCAGAAATGTTTGCAAAGAATGGTTGGAAGGTTCCAACAACTTGGTCACAGACTCTTGCATTCTGCAAGACTGCAAAAGCAGCCGGAATCATCCCATTTGCATGGCCAGCAGCTACCCGTGGTAACGCCGGCCAGATTCTTAATGCCTTCTTGATGAATTCAGATTCATCATATTCAACAATGGCAGCACATGTTGCAGCAATTGATACAGGCAAGGAAGATCTAAATACTGATTGGTTCAAGTCAATTGCCAATAAATACAAGCAGATGAATGAGGCAGGATGCTTCCCAGCAAACGTATCAGGCTATAACGACACTGCAGCTCCTGCAGATTTCGCAGCTGGCAAGGCTGCAATCTATCCAACTGGTTCATTCGGTATCAGCACCGTAACAAAATTGAATCCAGCAATGTCAGGCAAGATCAAGATGTTTGGAATGATTACAACCGATGGCAAGCCTCTATACGAAGGAATCACTAACAACACCTTCATTCTTTCCGTAAACGCGAAAGCATCTACAACTGATCAGAAGATTGCAAACTCATTCATTTCATGGCTTGCAACTCCTGCAATGGCTCAAATTTATGCAGTTGGTACTTCACAGCATGTATCAATTATTAACGTTGACTATTCAGCAAACGTAGATCTATTAAACGTTTCAGACATTATGGGTAAGAAGCTGCTGCTTGCACCACGCTTCCTATTCGGTAACGTTAACGGCGTTCGTAACCCACTTGAAGATGCCTTAATTGCAATTGGTGGTGGAGCTGATGTCACTAAGACACTGGCTGACACCTCAAAGACAATTAAATCTAACTTGGGTGCTTAATTAGCAATATAACTAAGGCGGGCACCGCTCTCTCCAAATTTGGAAAGAGCGGTGTTTCGCCTGCTAAAAAGAGTTCAAATAAAACTCATCCAACTTTAATTATTATGGCGCTGCCAGCTTTAGCGGTGTATAGCTTCCTATATTTATATCCAGCGATTCAAAATTTGTTGTACTCATTAACTCGATGGGATGGCGTAACAACGCCAGAGTTTGTTGGGACTAAGAATTTCACTTATATGTTAAGTCAAGATATTCTCTTTAGAAAAATCTTTGTAAACAACATTAAATTCTCCCTTTTTGTCGTGATCTTTCAGACTGGATTTTCGCTGATTTTTGCGCTTTTCTTAGCTAAGAATTCCAAATCGAATATTTTCTTTAGAACACTCTTTTTCTTTCCAACGATTCTCTCATCTGTATCAGTTGGTTTGATGTGGACCTTTCTTTACAATCCAAATTATGGATTTATCAACGCTGCCTTAAAAGGAATCGGGCTTGATCCACTTGCCATAAATTGGCTTGGAGACACCAGATACTCATTATTGGCTATTGCCATTACTCAAGTTTGGTTTCATACCGGACAAATGGTGGTTATTTATGTTGCTGGTCTGCAGCAAATTCCACAGGAACTCTATGAAGCTGCAGATGTAGATGGTGCAACCCGCTGGCAGCAATTTAAAAATGTTACATGGCCAATGGCGCTACCAACCACAGCAGTAGTTGTTGCATATACAACTATTCAATCTTTCAGAGCGTTTGACTTAGTTTATTCAATGACTCAAGGCGGTCCGTTGAACTCTTCGGATGTGCTAGTTACTAATATTTTTAATTTAGCTTTTGTGGGTTACAAATTTGGTTATGCCTCCGCTCAGACTATTTTCTTGGTAATCATGATTCTTTTCATTACCTGGTTACAACGTCGCACGTTGAAGATTGATTATGGGGTTAAATAATGATCTATAACATCTCCCGACGTGTACTTTTAACAATTTTTGCGTTTGCAGTGATTGTGCCAACTTCAATAGTTGTACTGGGAACTTTTAAATCTGATTTTGAGATTTATTCCAAACCATTAGCATGGCCTAAAGCATTTAATTTGAATAATTTTAAAGCTTTATTTGAGACCGGAAACGTTGCTACTCCTTTTAAAAATTCAGTAATAGTAGCTTTAGGATCAGTGTTCTTTACTTTGCTATTTGCAAGTTTGGCAGCTTTTGCAATTTCTCGGATGTTCACAATTACTGGCAAAGCACTTTTCTTTCTATTTTCACTTGGCTTGGCAATTCCCGGTCAAGTAAATATCGTGCCAATTTATACACTCTTTGTGAAACTGAACTTAACCAACTCTTTGATAGGTCTGATTCTGGTCAATATTGCGCTTAATTTGCCTCTTTCAATCTTCATTCTGACTGCATTTTTGAAAGATTTGCCGAAGGAAATGTTTGAGGTCGCAAGTATTGATGGGGCTTCACACTGGCGGGTTTATCGTTCAATCGCTCTGCCTTTAGCTAGACCTGCAGTTGGCGCCACCGCCATCTTCTTGTTTGTGATTTGTTGGAACGATCTTCTGTATCCATTGATGTTAATTAATGAGCAAAGCAAGAAGACTTTGCCGTTAACTTTGATTGATTTCCGCGGTGAATTTGCCACAAGTTATTCAATGTTATTCACGGCAATTATGGTCGCTTCTGTCCCAATGGTAGTTATGTATTTGTTGATGCAGAAGCAGTTCCAATCAGGATTAACCGCAGGAGCAGTTAAAGGATGAGTACTGCAGTCAATCAACGAGCTGCACGCATCGCAGATCAGCTTCTAGATTTAATTAATGTTTCCAAATTAAATCCTGGCGATCGGTTGCCACCAGAACGTCAATTGTCTGAATTACTAGAAGTTAGTAGACCTTCACTTCGCGAAGCACTTCATATTCTGCAAGCGCGTGGATTTGTCGCTATTAGGCACGGTCAAGGAACATTTGTAGAAGAGCCTTTAGTTGCCCAAGAATTGAGAGCTTCTGTATTTTCACGCGAACATGATCTCAACGAACTATACGATGCACGTGAGGTCCTAGAAGTTCCAGCTGCAAAATGGGCAGCTGCCAAAGCCACCAAAGAGGATATTCGTACTTTAAGAGCCACGCTCAACCAAATGGCAGCAATCGCTGAAAGTGAAGATATCGATTACGAAAAATTAAAATTTCTAGATGCAAAATTTCATTTAACAATTGTGGGCATCGCAGAAAATAGATTTATAAATCAAACACTTCACGTTTTACAAGAAGTAATGGGAATGTCAATGGAAACCACATTGCGTTTGCCTGGCAGAATTGAAGTTTCAGCTCGCGAACACTTGGCAATTCTGGATGCGTTAGAAGCTGGAAATGGTGATTTAGCAGCGAAATTGACCCATGCTCACATTGCAGGTGCAAGAATTACTGCAATTGAAGGTACGAAAGTCAAAAATTGATTGAAGTTACGTGTGTAGGTGTAATCACCATGGATACGGTGGCCTTGGTAGACAGATATCCAAATTCTGATGAGCGGGTTTTAGCAGAACAAATTATTAGATCTGGTGGTGGGCCGGCATCAGTAGCTGCAGTTACGTTATCAAGATTAGGTATCAAGTCCGCAATTGTTGGCACTATTGGAGATGATGAAGATGGTCGTGCGGTATTAGAAATTTTCAAGAGGGAAGGCGTTGATACTTCTGGAGTGACGATTCAAAAGGGTGCAACTTCAGGAAGCGTAATTGTGGCATCCAAAAATGAAAGTACTCGTGCAATTTCAACTCGACAACCAGTTTCGCCTACTAAACCAAATGAATTAGCAAAGAAATTAGCCGCAAGTTCAAAGTGGGTTCATGTTGATCATGTTGGAATAAATCTTTTACAGGATCTAGGAATCAGTAGAGGCGGAACTGTAAAAATTTCTTTTGATGCCGGATACGGCGCTAAAGATTTTGATGTAACTAAAGTTGATTTGTTTGCGCCAAATGACAGACAGATGCAAGAGCGATATCCAGGTCTTGATTTGAAATCCGCAATTAAAAAAGATGCAGAAATTGGTAGTAATTTGGTGGTAGCAACCATGGGATCAAAGGGTTCGGTCGGTTACTCAGCGGAAACAGGGTTTGCAGAAGCCCCTGGAATTAAAACGGAAATAATTAGCACTTTAGGTGCGGGAGATGTATTTCATGGTGCGCTTTTAGCGCAACTTTTAGAGGGTCTTTCACTTAATGAAGCGCTAATGCGAGCCAATGTAGTAGCTGCGCTCTCATGTAGAGGTTTAGATGGCCAATCAGCAATTCCGACGAAAGATGAATTAAATTCTTATTTAAAAGGAGCTAAATAATGCGTGATTTATCAAAACTAGCTAGACCATCTGGTGGTTTGGCAATGGTTGCGGTGGATCAACGCGAGGCCCTCAGAGGTATGTTTGCGGCACATCAATCGTCTCCGGTGCCAGATTCTCAATTAACACAATTCAAAGTGGATGTAGCTAGAGAGCTAACGCCTTTTGCTTCTGCACTTCTGGTAGATCAAGAATTTGGCATCGATGCAATTGTTGATCAGAAAGCTATGGCTAATGGTGCCGGACTAATTGCTGCCGCTGATTTATTAATTGGACCTGCCGGAGGTGCAGCTACCGATACTGCCGTAGATGCGCAAGTAGATCCAATTAGAATGAAATCAATTGGTGCAGCTGGCTTAAAATTTCTTGTTTTATGGCGTAAGGATGAGAGCCCAGAAGTAAGATTAAAATTAGTAAATCAATTCAAAGAGTATTGCGACAAAGTTGATTTGCCATCAATTATAGAAATTATTGTGAAGCCTCCTAAAAATTCGCAAGTGGCATTTGATAGGGAAGCTCAAATTGTCGAAGCTGCCAAGGAAGCACGATCATGGAAACCAGATTTATACAAAGCGGAAGTGCCATTTCACGGTGAAGGCGATTTATCTAAAATAGAAAATAATGCTGCGTTAATTTCAGATGCAATTCAAGGTCCTTGGGTGGTACTTTCAAATGGCGTAAAGCAACCTAACTTTGCGGAAGCAGTCAAAGCTTGTTGCAAAGGTGGCGCTAGCGGTTTTCTAGCAGGACGAGCAGTTTGGGCCGATATTGTCGGTTCGACTGATATTCCAAAAGCACTTCGGGAAGTTTCTATCCCACGCCTTAATGAATTGACAGCAATTGTTGATGAATATGCAAAGCCTTGGAGAAGTTGGTAATTAAGACATTTCTGCAATAGTTACTGGTCGACTTTCAGCAATACTTTTATGAGCTGCCAAGCCAGTAATTACGCTAGTTGCGCCATCTTTTAAAGTGACTTCAGCTGGAGTTTTGTTGATAATGGCATCGCGGAATTTAACATGTTCGATATATGAAGCACCGTAGTGATGTCCAAGATATTTAACATTTAAATCAAATACTTGCTTAACTTCGCTTCCACGACCAGTGCCTTCTCCGACACCCCAACCTGAGCGGCGACCCCAATCTTCACGGCGAGAGTAGCGCACATTTAGTGAAGGTAAGAAAGATTCTAATTTTCCTTCATCACCAACTACAGTAAGGATTTCCTTGTCGTAAGAACCTTCTGCAAACATGCACAGATCTAACATTGCACGAACTCCACCGGCGTATTCAAGAATCACATATGCGTTATCCAACATATCTGCTGGCTGACCATCGTATTTTTCATCTAAATGGTTGACGTTCTGTCCACCTGAAGCAAAGACTCTTATAGGCTGACTGCCAATTATCAGATCCATCAAATTGAAATAATGACAACATTTTTCAACCAACGTGCCACCAGTTCGTTTGGCGAAACGATTCCAGTTTCCGACTTTTGGATAGAAAGGTTCGCGATGTTCGCGGATCGCTACTTGATGAACTTTTCCAACCGCACCAGCTTTAGTTCTTTGAATGACTTCATTTACCGGTGGCATAAAGCGATATTCAAGTCCCATCCAGGTAAGTGCGCTTCGTTTTGCTTCCCAATCAATTATTTTCATGCAATCTTCGACCGTCGTTGCTAGCGGTTTTTCAATAAATACTGGGATATCTGTCGCCAGCGCATCTGCTAAAACATTTACGTGAGTGTCATTTGGCGTGGCGATTACAACTGCATCGACTAAATTCGAATCTAATAACGCTCGGTGATCATTGAATTGCTTTGGTTGACTGCCGGCAACAGCGCTTGCTAATTGGATGGAGTTGGCATCAGGGTCTGCGATCGCGGTGATAGTGGCCCCACCCATGATTTTGATATTTTCAATGTGCTCGCGCCCCATGCTGCCAGCGCCGATGATCCCGTAACGAAGCGTCATGGCTAAAGGTTAGACCACTAGGGAAAAAATTGGGAGGTTAGGCTTGAAATTAGGCGCAAATTCCATCTAGACTGCCGCCAGAGGTCAGACCACTGGACCAATTTCTAACCTAAAGTGAGGAGCTCATATGGCTACACCTCCACAGTTCTTACTTCATCACGATGGCGATAACGTCGCAGTTGCGATGGATGATCTAGAACCTGGAACATTGCATGGCTTATCTGTTAAAGAAGGCACTGCATATACCGAAGTGCTAAACCATGCGATTCCGTTGGGACATAAATTTGCATTAACAGATATCCCTGAAGGCGGAGCAATTATTAAATATGGAATCAAGGTTGGCTTAGCGTCAGCTCCGATTAAAAAAGGCGATTACATTCACACACACAACATGAGGAGTTATCGATGGGAAGCAAGCCGCGCTTAATGGGATACCGCCGTCCAAACGGCACCATCGGTATCCGCAATCACGTAATTATTCTTCCGCTGGATGATCTTTCCAATGCAGCTGCAGAAGCCGTAGCAAAAGTTATTCCTGGCACGCTTGCTTTGCCACATGCATTTGGCAGATTGCAATTTGGACAAGATTTAGAGCTCACCTTTAAAACATTAATTGGTACTGGCATAAATGCAAATGTTGCTGCAGTTATTGTGATTGGTATCGAACCAAAGTGGACTAACCGAGTTGCAGAAGGAATTGCAAAATCTGGCAAGCCAGTTGCTGCATTTTCAATTGAAGGTAAAGGCGATCTCCAAACAATTACCGAAGCATCACGTATGGCAGCGATGTTCTTACAAGATGCATCAGGACTCGAACGCGAACCAGCTGAAATTGGCGAAATGATTATGTCAATCAAATGTGGAGAATCAGATACCACTTCTGGACTTGGTTCATGCCCTACCACTTCGCAAGCAGTAGATCGCTGGGTTGAAGCTGGCGGCACTGTTTTCTTTGGTGAAACATCAGAATTAACTGGTGGCGAACATCTAATTGCAGATCGATGCATCGATGATGCTTGCCGAACGCTGTTTCAGAATACTTACGATAAATACATCGAAGTTATTGAAGCAACAGGTGCAAACCTGCTGGGCTCACAGCCAACGCAAGGCAATATTGCGGGCGGTTTAACCACTATTGAAGAGAAAGCCCTTGGAAATATTGCAAAAACTGGCTCAGTTCCGGTTGTAGGAGTTTTGGATTACGCCGAACAGCCAGATCCAAATAAGAAGGGTCTCTACTTCATGAACTCTTCATCTGCAGCCGCAGAGTGTGTAACTTTAATGGCAGCAGGTGGCGCAGTTATTCACCTTTTCCCAACCGGACAAGGAAACGTAATAGGAAATCCAATCGTTCCTGTACTTAAGTTGACTGCAAACAAGAAGACAGCGGCGAGCATGAAAGAACATATCGATCTAGATGTTTCTGGATTACTACGTTACGAATATGATTTAACTAAAGCGGGCGACATGATGATGGATGTCATTTACAAAACAGTAAATGGCCGCTTATGTGCAGCAGAAGTTACCGGTCATCGCGAATTCACTTTCACAAAGCTTTATATCAGCGCGTGATTTTAATTTCAGAAGATGTGTGGGGAGCGCCGTTCGAAGAATTAGCCGAACGGCGTCCTATACATCAAGATCCAAATCTTTGGGAAAATCCCAACAAATTAATTGAAGCAATCAAAGATGCGCAAGCATTGGTAGTTCGTAATAGAACTAAAGTTACTGCTGAATTAATTGCGGCAGCACCAAATTTAAAAGTTATTGCCAGGGCAGGTGTTGGTCTAGATAATATTGATATCGCTGCAGCAGATCGGGCCGGCGTGGTTGTAGTTGCAGGTCTTGGCGCAAATGCAGTTTCAGTAGCGGAGCTAACTTTAGGTTTAGCGTTGGCCTTAAGTCGAAATATCGCAAGCCAAGATCAAATCACCAAATCAGGAAGTTGGACTAGAACGCCGGGTACTGAAATTTCTGGAAAGACTTGGGGCCTGATGGGATGTGGCGCCACCGGCCGAGCCACCGCCAATTTATTAAAAGGTTTTAATTGCCGAGTGCTTGGATACGACCCATTTTTCAGCGGAAATCAAGAGATTCAAATGGTTAGCTGGAATGAGTTAGTCAGCCAATCTGATCTCATTAGTGTGCATATGCCGGCAACCCCTGAGACTATCGGTTCTATAAATAAAGATTTTTTTAATCAGATGAAATCTTCTGCCTTACTAATTAATGTGGGCAGAGGAGAATTAATAAATGAACATGATTTAATAATTGCTCTTAAGGCAAAAACTTTCGCGGGAGCTGCACTTGATGTGCGAGCAACCGAGCCACCAAGTGTCGGTGAATTAGAAACTCTAACTAATTTAATATTGACACCCCATATTGCAGGAATAACTAAAGAGTCACAGTCAGCAATTAATAAAATTTTAGTTGACAATATTGACTTGGTTTTAAGTGGAAAGAAAGCCACTCATGCAGTCGGGAAAATCTAATGGCAAAAATAAATTACCAAAGTGCTATCAAACAAGCATCAGAGCTGCTTATCGCAACTGGAATGGATGCTGAGAACGCATCAATTACTGCAAGTTGCATAGTGGCAAGTGATGTTTGGGGAATCGGTAGCCACGGTTTAATGCGATTACCTTTTTATCTAGAACGTCTCTCTGCAGGTGGCATCAATGCAAAGGCTAAATTAAAAGAGGTAACTAATCTGCCATCGCTTCGTGTTTTTGATGGAGATTCAGGAATGGGTCATTGGCAGGTAAAGAGAGCTGCGGAAGTGGCTGCTAATTTAGCGGAAGCACAAGGAATCGCGGCAGTCGGAATTGGCCGATCAAATCATTGTGGTGCGCTAGGAATTTACGTCTGGCCAATGTTAAAAAAGAATTTGGTAGGCATAATCTTTAGTAATGGACCAGCTGTAATGCCACCGTGGGGTGGAAATAAACCAATACTCTCTACATCTCCGATTGCAGCGGGCGTGCCAGGAAAGAATCCAACCATTATTGATTTAGCTACTAGCGCAGTAGCGAGAGGAAAAATCGCAGCAAAATCGCAGAAAAATGAGGCACTCGAACCAGGTTGGGCTTTTGATAAGGATGGCCAACCAACTCTTGACGCCAAAGTTGCGCTAAATGGAATGTTAGCTCCATTAGGAGGAGTAAAGGGATATGCCTTAGCCACTTTAGTGGAATCACTAACAGGTGCGCTGGTTGGGCCAAAGTTAGCGGCAGATATTCCAGATATGTTTGATAACAAAGTTGCCAAAATGTCGCAGGATATTTCTCATTTCGTGATTGCGATAAAGGCAGAAGCGCTCACAGTTGATGGAAATGATCGTATGGAAGATTTTTCAAATCGAATTGAAGATGCTGGCGGCAGATTGCCAGGCAAGAATCGCATAAATCCATTTGAAGTTTTAGATAATACTGAATTTGAGATTACCGATTCAGTGCAGGCGGAATTAGAAAGTTGGAGTTCAAAATTACTATAAC
>CAYYFI010000002.1:53913-55496 GCA_964471265.1 uncultured Actinomycetes bacterium
AAGTATTCCTGGATTTGCACTAATAGTGGCCTTAGTTGCGATTGCATTTGAAATTAATAAATTGCAACCTGCAATAAGTCCATTGGCTCTTTCAGTACTCTTTGGTTTTTTAGTTTCTAATTTGGCAACTTGGCCGACTTGGGCTGAGGCCGGTACCAAAATAGCTAGCAAACGAGTAATGCGAATTGGCGTGGCGTTATTAGGATTTCAATTAAGTGTAGCGGCGCTCGAAAAAATTGGTTTAAAAGGGGTACTAACAGTATTTTTGGTAGTTACTTTCACAATCTTTGGCATCCTATTTCTATCAAAATTATTCGGAATGACTGGAGATTTAGGGTTACTTATTGGAGTTGGGTTTGGTGTTTGTGGTGCGACTGCAGTTGCGGCAATCAGACCTCAAACCAGAGCTACGCAAGAAGAAACTTCGTATGCAATTGCTCTGATTTCATTGTGTGGCACTTTATCTATAGTGGTGCTGCCTTTTATCGGCCATTTTCTAAACCTTTCTACAGAAACATTTGGTGCTTGGGCTGGTGCGGCAGTTCATGATGTAGGACAAGTAATTGCTACCGCTTCAGTTTGGAGCCAAGATGCAATTGCCGCAGCTATTGTCGTTAAGCTGGCGCGAGTTTGCCTCTTAGCGCCAATTGTCCTAATTCTTTCAGTGCGACATCGAAAATATTTGAAAAGTATAAATAAAGTGGCAGAGAAAAGTGAGAAAGTTCCACTAATACCATTTTTTGTAATAGGTTTTATTGCAGTAGCAATTTTCCATAATACAGTTGATCTGCCAACCAGATTTACTGAAGATATAGTCCTATTGTCTAAATGGTTATTGGGCGCTGGCCTAGTGGCACTGGGTGCAAATGTTAAGTGGAGCAACATTCGCAAAATTGGACCTAAACCAATGGTGATGGGAATGATTGCATGGGTAATTGTGGCCGGAGTGGCATTGCTTGCAGTTAATCTGACAGGGATTTAGTCTGCTTAATTAAATCTGTCGCAAGTGCAAATAAAGCAAACCAAATAATAATAAAACCTATCCAACGTGCCGTTGGCATTGCTTCGTGATTAATCCAAACACCGATTGAGAATTGTAAAGTTGGTGTTATATATTGCAATAAACCTAAAGTTGAATATGGAAGCCGCGTTGCAGCGCCATTAAAGAGCAACAACGGAATAGCGGTTATTGCACCTGCGGCAGTTAGCAGCAAAGTTAAACTTGGTTTTTGACCCCATTGACCTTCACCTTGCGAAGCTAAGTAGAACAAGAAACCAGCGTAAGGAATGAAAGAAATCAGAGTCTCTATGGCCAAACCTTCTAGTGCGCCTAGGTTTAAGCGCTTCTTAATAAGTCCATAAGAGCCCCAAGAGGTAGCTAGCGTTAACGCGATCCAAGGCAATCTGCCGTAATCGATAGTTAAAACCAAAACTCCAATTGCGCCAATACCAACTGCCACCCACTGCAATTTACGTAGCTTCTCTTTAAGTAAAACGACGCCGAAAGCGATGATAAATAAGGGATTTATGTAATAACCCAAAGCTGCTTCAACTACATGGCCATGATTTGTAGCCCAGATATA
>CAYYFI010000003.1:0-47379 GCA_964471265.1 uncultured Actinomycetes bacterium
GGGCCAAGATAATTAAATATGCAGCAATTACATATTCAAATAATCGCGACGGGATTGGCACCTCGTCATCATAATCGGGGTTTAACGAAGCTAGCTGGGCCAGGTGGCTAGGCTCACAGCGACGCAACACGCCTAAAATTGCACTTTCGCCCATATATCGGGTTAAATTCCGTCTGGATATATCGAATCGATATATCGGAGAGGCATATCGTGCGTAGTAAGGCAGAGACCCTGGAGTTCACTCTCCTTGGCCTACTTAGCCAATCTCCACTACATGGCTATGAGATTCGTAAACGTCTAAGTGCAATCTACGGACCATTTCGCGCGCTCTCTTTCTCGGTTCTATATCCACAACTTCGTCGAATGTTGGCAGCCGGTTTAATCGCCGAGCGCGTTGATGAGAGCACTCGACGTTCGCGAATAATTTATAACATCACAAAAGCGGGAGAGAAAAAGTTCTCGCAATTAACCGATTCTGTAAATCCAGAATCTTGGGAAGATGATGGCTTTGAAGCGCGTTTTGCATTCTTTGGCGCCACCTCTTCAAATAGCCGATTGAGAATTCTTGAGGGACGCCACCGTCGCCTTAAGGAGCGGGCCGAATTACTTCGCGGCGAATTAGCTCGCGATGGAATGGGTCTAGATAAATATCTAGAGGAGTGGCGTCGTCACTCTCTGGAATCAGCCGAACGAGAGATCGCTTGGTTGGAAGAGTTGATCCGAATAGAGAGTAAATAGGGATAAAAAATATGACAATCAATACAGCTGCTGGCGACATCCGCGTTGCCATCGTTGGCGTTGGTAACTGTGCTAACTCACTAGTTCAGGGAGTTGAGTACTACAAGGATGCAAAGCCAGATCAGGAAATTCCTGGTCTGATGCATGCCGTTGTTGGTGGTTACCACATCAATAACGTTAAGTTCGTTGCTGCTTATGATGTAGATGCAAAGAAAGTTGGATTAGATCTTGCAGATGCAATCTGGGCATCAGAGAACAACACTATTAAGTTTTGCAACGTACCAAAGACTGGTGTGACTGTTGAACGCGGTACCACACTTGATGGTCTTGGTCGTTATTACAAAGAAACCATCCAAGAATCAACTGATGCGCCAGTAGATATGGTGGCATCTCTTAAGGCACATAAGATTGATGTTTTGATTTGTTATCTGCCTGTAGGTTCAGAGGAAGCCGCAAAGTTCTATGCTCAATGTGCAATTGATGCAGGTTGCGCTTTCGTTAACGCCCTTCCGGTATTTATTGCTTCTGATCCTGTTTGGGAGAAGAAGTTCCGCGATGCAGGTATTCCAATCGTCGGAGATGACATCAAGTCGCAGGTTGGCGCGACTATTACTCACCGCATCATGACCAAACTCTTCCAGGATCGTGGTGTGCACGTAGATCGCACTTATCAATTAAATGTCGGCGGAAACATGGACTTTAAGAACATGCTCGAACGCGATCGTCTGGAATCTAAGAAGATTTCAAAGACCAACTCTGTGACTTCACAGCTTGATTATGATCTTGGTGAGAAGAATGTTCACATCGGTCCATCTGACTACATCCCTTGGTTAGATGATCGTAAGTGGGCATATGTTCGTATGGAAGGTCGCGCATTTGGTGATGTTCCGTTAAATCTTGAATACAAGTTGGAAGTTTGGGATTCTCCAAACTCAGCTGGCGTCATCATTGATGCGTTGCGTTGTGCCAAACTTGGTTTAGATCGCAAGATTGGCGGTGCGTTATTGTCACCATCTTCATACTTCATGAAGACACCACCTACTCAGTACACAGATGAAGTAGCTAAGGATTCAACTGAGGGCTTCATCCAAGGAAAATTGGAACGTTAAGCAAGAAGCAGATAAGAACTAACAAATAAACAAAGGCCTCGACTAAGTCGAGGCCTTTGCCTTATCCCTCACGGAGAGTTGAGGGCTAAATCGTCGCACTTTCATCAGTGCGACGAAGGTGTAGATAGCCTGCAATAGTTAGTAGCAACATTAAAATGCCACCAATCAATGCAACTCCCGCTGAAATTTTGGCAATCTGACCAAACTGCCAGAATGCATATGAAAATCCGAGTAAACCGGTCAAAGTGTTACCCATAAATAGTGACATTCTCTGGCCTTCTAGTTTTGCAACTTCCGCTTTTAGCGCTTCATCATTTGGATTGGCACGAAGTTGTGCACTCTTAGCCATGTATTCACCGGATACCTCTTCGTAAACCTTGCCACCTGCAATACCTTTCATATGTACTGAGATGTAATGGTCTGCATAAGTTTTTGCCATATCTCCATTCGACATTAACTGGCCGGCATACTTTTTCATTGCTTTCTGATCTTCATCAGGTAGTGCCATTAGCGCACCGCTATCAGCTTCAGGGAAAGTTACTTTCTGAACGATTAGTGCATCTTTCACATTCTTATCTGCGAAGTTGTAACCAAAATTAAGTAGCCCGGCTACGATAAATAGAAATACGGTAAGGCCCGCACCCATAATTGTTACGATTTTGTCGAAGGTACGACGCTTCATGATTCTCTCCTAAATCACTTCCTCATTAATTCGCAGTTTGCGAACAGTTGAAGTATTTACCTAGAGGGTCATGTAAAAAATGAAAAAAGCGAGTGCTAACACCAATAGAAATGTGATTTAAAGAGCAAATAAATTGGTTGCAATTTTAATTAAAGATGACGAGTGCAAATTGATTGGCCATCTGGACCAACCTCAAAATGCTCACATGGCAAGTGCAATTTTTCCCAAGCCTTATCACCATAATGAGTTCGATATGCAAGCGCTAGTAAAACTCGAACATTAGTATCGCCGTCAGATTTAATTCCGAATGCTTTGGCCGAACGACTAACCGTATTCTCGACAACTTTTTCGGTATGCGCAGTTTCCCGCGCAATCGCAGCATTCGATTTTCCTTCGCAAACTAATTCCAAGACCAAACGCTCGAATGGCGTCAAATCTCGCATTTGAATAGTTATATCAGTAGCCATCTTCTCGCTCTCCGGACGAATAGATTTCTGTGCCTATTCTTTCACTAAATTGCACCGTAAGATGCAACTATGTCGGAAATTTTGACCACGTTGGAGAGCCAAGTTCTGTGTATCTCGCTCAACAGATCCGAAAAAATGAATGCTATCACTCGCGCCATGTACGGCGACTTAGTGAAAGAGTTGAACAAAGCTGACCAGGATTTTGGTATCCGAGCAGTTGTAATCACTTCTGAAGGAGATCATTTCACTTCCGGTAATGACATCAGTGACTTTTTGGAGAATCCCCCGACAGCAGAGGACTCCAATGTCGCAGCTTTTCTCGCAGCAATTCATAATTTCTCGAAACCGTTGATTGTCGCAGTAAAAGGCAATGCAGTTGGAGTTGGCACCACCATGTTGCTTCACGCAGATATCGTTGTAGCTTCTGAAAAGGCAAAATTTTCACTGCCATTTACAAATTTAGGTTTGGTGCCGGAAGCTGGCTCTTCATTCCTGTTACCAAGAATGATTGGATACCACCGCGCTGCGGAGCTATTTATGACGGGTGATAGCTTTGATGCAGAGTACGCCCAGCAGATTGGCTTAATTAATTATGTATGTGCAGATCCATATCAAAAGGCATCTGAGATTGCCTTGAAGATTGCTAAGCAACCGCCGCAAGCGATTATAAATACCAAAGCTTTAATGAAAGCAAATGTTCATGAATCAGTGGCAGCTGTTATGAAAGCAGAATTCGAAATTTTCTCATTAGCGTTGCAATCCGAAGAGGCGCGCGGCGCATTTATGCAATTTCTAAATCGAAAGCGAGATAAGTAATGTCATTAGCAGGTAAGCGTGTATTTATAACTGGTGGTTCAAGAGGAATTGGTTTAGAGATTGCTAAGCGAATTGCAAAAGATGGCGCGATGATTGCCATAGCGGCAAAAACAGCTGAACCTAATCCAAAATTGCCGGGAACTATTTTCACCGCAGCGCAGGAAATTGAAGCAGCAGGTGGGAAGGCCCTGCCATTAGTTACAGATATTCGCGACGAGGATGCCATCGCCAGCGCGGTAAATGAAGCGGCAGCAAAATTCGGAGGCTTGGATATTCTGATAAATAATGCTTCAGCAATCAATCTAACGAAAACCGAGGCCACGCCAGCAAAGAGATTTGATTTGATGTTCGATGTAAATGTGCGTGGCACTTTTCTGGCTTCGCAAGCAGCAATTCCACATCTACGGACTGGAGTGAATCCACATATCCTGACGCTTTCACCACCGCTTTCTATGAAAGAGAAATGGTTTAAAAATCATGTGGCTTACACCATGTCTAAATACGGCATGAGCATGTGTGTGCTTGGTATGAGTGGTGAATTTAGACGAGAGGGTATTGCAGTTAACGCTCTTTGGCCGATGACCGCAATTGATACTGCAGCACTCGCCATGATTCCAGGAATTGATACCAATTTCTGCCGCAAACCAGAGATTATGGCCGATGCGGCATATGTAATTCTTAATAGAGATGCTAAAAGCACAACTGGCAATTTTTTTGTTGATGAAGAGGTGCTTCGTGAGGAAGGCGTGAGCGATTTTGATCATTATTCTGTGGTGCCAGGAACTAAAGATTTACTTAAGGATTTCTTCCTCGACTAAGGCAACATTAGAATTATTTCATGCCTTTATTTAGTCTTGAACTTGAATTAAATAGCATCAATCAAATTACTGACTCAGAACGAAGTGGCAAAGCGAGCGACTTGTTCTGGCCATGGTGCGGCGCAAATGTTTCAGTGCTAGCAATCTCATATGGTGCGTTTCTATTTGGTTTTGGCATTAATTTTTGGCAAGCAACTTTGGCGGCAATCATCGGCACCGTCCTCTCATTTTTATTAGTAGGTGTAAGTAGCTTGGCTGGCAAAAAACATAGCGTGCCTACTATGGTGCTAAGTCGTGCCACATTTGGCGTTAAAGGAAATTTGATTCCGGGCTTTCTTTCATATTTAGTATTCGTTGGTTGGGAAACTGTTTTAGTTTCCATCGCAACTTTGGCAACCGGCACGATTTTTGAGCGAATTGGGTCGCTAGATCGAAATGCAGCGCTCTCATTGGGATTTTTAGTAGCAGTAACTTTAACTATTGCAGGTGGCGTGCTTGGTCATAAAGTAATCATGCAGATGCAGAAATGGATCTCGTTAATAACTTTAATTGCCACAGCGATTTATATGGCGCTTACTTTAAATAAAATTAATTGGAATCTAATCAGCGCTACTGATGGTGGTTCATTAGCAGGCTTTGTGGGCGCTGTAATTTTTGCGATTACTGGAATTGGTTTGGGATGGGTAAATAGTGCTGCCGATTATTCTCGTTACTTACCTCGTACGGTTAAGAGCAGGTCAGTAGTTGGCTGGACAGTTTTTGGAGCATCTCTAGCACCAATCGTGATGGTCACTTATGGTGCAGCTTTAGCTGGAAGTTCACAGAAACTTTATGAAAATGTGGCGATGGATCCGGTAGGTGCAATTACCAACATTTTGCCAACTTGGTTTCTATTCTTTTTTGCTTTGATCGCAATTCTTGGGCTAATCGGAGGCGCAATCTTAGATCTTTACTCATCAGGACTTACTTTGGTTGCACTTGGGGTTCCAATCAAACGCCATAAAGCTGCGATGCTAGATGCAATCATTATGTTAGTTGGTACCGTTTATATTGTTTGGTTTAGCAAGAATTTCCTCGTGCCATTCCAAGGATTTCTGATCACAATTGGAGTTCCACTTGCAGCCTGGTCTGCAATTTTTGCAGCCGATGTGCTTTTTAGAAATGAGTTAGATGAGACCGAACTTTATAATCCGTTTGGAAAGTATCGCGGCTTTGAGAAATCTTCAATTTTAATTATGGCGATAGCGACGGTAGTTGGTTATGGATTTGTAACGAATACCTTTGCTACTTGGTTAAATTGGCAGGGTTATTTCATGCAGGTAATTGGCGGTAAAGAGAGTCAATGGGCTTTTTCAAATGTAGGCGTAATTTTTGCTTTACTAATTGGATTTGTCGGTCAAATGCTGAAATACGTCAAGCGTGCTTAATAAATTTCGAACCAATTGCCATAAGAATCGCTAGCACTGCCGGTATCAACATCGCCCAACGCAGAGTGATTGCCTCTGCGATATAACCAATAGTTGGCGGTCCACCTAGAAATCCAAAGTAAGAAATTCCAGAGACTATGGCTACGCCTTGAGATGGTGCAATTTGTCCAGCAAATCTCTCCCGTGCAATGTTCGCACCTGCACTAAATACAGCCGGAATCACCACTGACATACCCAAACCGATTGCAAACCACGCAAAGATTTGGCTGTAGATATTGCCGATAAATAATCCAGCAGCTAAACCAATTCCCGTCGTAAGTCCTGCGCGAAAGAGAATTTTGTAAGTTCCAAATTTGGCCATCACAAAATCACCGGCAAATCTGCCACCCACCATTCCAATATTAAAAACTATGTAGGGAAGTGTGGCTAAGAATGGCGATGCGTTATATGTATCGCGGGCCAAAATTCCACCCCAGTCACCAGCCGCACCTTCATTAATGGCACCTGCCATGCCAAGTAATCCGATAAAGAAAAAGATTGCTGGTTTAGCACGCTTCTCACTTTTTTCGATTGGATGGATATCAGTTTGGGCTGGTAGCCATAAGTTTCTTACTAATAATGCAATAACTAGAAAGAGAATCATCAGCGTCAAACATTGAACTTTGATCGCCACTTCAAATTGCGAAAAGAGACCACCTAACAAACCTCCGGTTAGCGCGCCAACACTAAATAGTGCGTGGAAACCGCTCATGAGTTTGGCATTACTCTCATGTTCCAGTGTCGCAGCATGAGAATTCATGGCAACATCTTGAATTGTAATTCCTATTCCAAAAACAAATAAAGAGACTGCTAGCAGTAATAATTGATCTGCAAAAGCAATTGGAATTAACGTGAGTGCGGCTCCGATAGAGCCATAAATTGCGATTGGTTTAGAACCATGTTTTGCAATCACGCGTCCAATAAAAATTAAGGTAAAGAGCACTCCAATAGCAATGCAAAATAGTAAACGTCCTACTTGGCTAGTTGAAAGTTCTAATTGCGATTTGAAATCTGGCAATCGGGCAACTAGTGCGCCAACAGTTAGACCATTGGTAATAAATGCGGCTCGAACGGCGATTTTGGCTCTCTGCACTTGTGGAGCATAAATGAAAAACCCCGCTAGATTCATATCCAGCGGGGTTTTTCATTATTTAATTTTAGATATCGTAATAAAGCTCAAACTCAGCTGGATGTGGACGAAGACGAACATAGTCAACTTCTTCCTTGCGCTTAAATGCAATCCAAGTTGAGATCAAGTCATCAGTAAATACGCCGCCCTTAGTTAAGAATGCGTGATCCTTTTCTAATGCGTTAAGCGCAGCATCTAGTGAACCTGGTACTTGAGGAATTGCAGCAGCCTCTGCACCTTCTAGCTCGTAGATGTCCTTATCAACTGGCGCTGCTGGTTCGATCTTATTTTCAATTCCATCTAGACCTGCCATCAACATTGCTGCGAATGCTAGGTATGGATTTGATGATGGATCTGGGCAACGGAACTCAATGCGCTTTGCCTTTGGATTTGATCCGGTAATTGGGATACGGATACAAGCAGAGCGATTACGCGCTGAGTAAGCAAGGTTTACTGGTGCTTCATAGCCAGGAACCAAGCGACGATAAGAATTAACAGTTGGGTTTGTAAACGCAAGAAGTGATGGTGCGTGCTTTAACAAGCCACCGATGTACCAACGTGCGATATCTGAAAGATCACCGTAATTTCCGGCTGCGAAGAATAGTGGCTTGCCATCTTTCCAAAGTGATTGGTGAACGTGCATACCTGAACCATTGTCACCGTAAAGTGGCTTTGGCATAAATGTTGCACTCTTACCGTTCTGCCATGCAGTGTTCTTCACAACGTACTTAAACTTCATGATGTCATCGCCAGCGTTTTCTACATCGCTGAACTTGTAGTTGATTTCCATTTGACCAGCAGTACCAACTTCGTGGTGTGAACGTTCAACAACTAGACCTACTTTTTCAAGTTGCATTACGATTTCATCGCGAAGATCTGAGTATTGATCTGTTGGAGAAACAGGGAAGTATCCGCCCTTAATTCGGGTGCGATATCCGCGTGATGGTGTGCCATCTGCATCGAATTCTTCACCACGGTTCCACCAACCTTCATATGAATCAATGTGGTGGTAAGACTCATGCATATCGGTCTTAAAGCGAACCGCATCAAAGATATAGAACTCAGCTTCAGGTGCGAAGAATGCCTGATCTGCGATTCCGGTAGATTTCAAATAACCAACTGCTTTGGTAAGTACACCGCGTGGGTCACGTGAATAAGGTGTGTTATCAATTGGATTATGAACTGAGAAGAGAATAATCAGTGTCTTCTCTTTGCGGTATGGATCTATATACGCAGAACTTGGAATAGGTAACAACTTCATATCAGATTCGTGAATTGACTGGAAACCACGAATTGATGAACCATCGAACATCAGACCATCTGTAAATACTGATTCGTCGAATGAACCAGCTGGAACATTGAAGTGGTGTTGAATACCTGGAAGGTCGATGAAGCGAATATCAATTAACTTCACATCTTCTTTCTTGATGTAATCAAGAATTTCTTTCGAATTTTTAAACATTAAAATCTCCCAATAGATTTCATTATTTTGCCCATCAACGCTGAGGGTTATGGGTAGAACCTTATGGCGCAACTGTTAATTAGACCTACTTGGTTTGTTACAGCCATGTTAAGCATTAGGGTAAAGCCATGCCTGAACCACACAACCAAGGGGATTTCCAAGGGGTAGAGGTCACACTTTTTCGCCGAATGGCGGGATTAGCGGCTGATTGGCTGGCCTGCCTGGTTATCGTCAGGGGATTTAACCTAGCTGGTTCATTCACCCCACTATTAATTTTCTTTGCCGAAGTAGCGCTACTTACTGCATTTGGTGGCGCTTCATTTGGTCATCGAATTGTCAGAATCAAAGTAGTGCGTTTTGCAGATGGTGGTGCACCTTCACCGATACAAGCATTGATTAGAACCTTACTACTTTGCACTGTAATTTTTGCAATCACATATGATGAAAATGGTCGCGGAATCCACGAAAGATTATCGGGAACCTATTTAATTAAGGTTAGTTAAATCTTAGGAACACGCAAATTCTTTGGCATGGGTCCTTTAGGAATCGGCATATTAAAACCACCGACTGCCTTTAGGCGATTTCGTACTTCACGCATTTGAGTATTTGACAGTTCCTTTGGAAGTTTCTTCATAGTCCGTTGCAATTTATTAATAGCCACGCGACCTTCGCCATCGCCAACAATCAAAGTAGTTACCGGTACTCCTGGCACAAAACGTTCTACTTTTTTAGCTTCATCTGCCAACATTGCGCGAACTCCATTTGAACCTTCGCCAACTAAAACAACTCCGGCGCGACCTACTGCACGATGCACCATGTCTTGTTGCTTATTTACTGCAACCATTGGAGTAGTCGTAAATCCGCGTCGAATCGCCATCATTACAGATGCACCGGCGCCCATTACACCTTCAATTGATGCATACGCAGCACGATTTGCCACAAAACTAAAGAAGAACATGGCTGCAAGCAGTGCAAAAGGCACCGTGATAAAAGCAGCATAAAACGGATGGCCATTTAGTGAACCGACTAAAACACCGATTGAAGTTACGGCCAAAAATATAAAGGCCATGGCAGCGCCAATCCAAGGCTTCTCCTGCTTGGTAACTTTATAAGCTTCGCGAATCTGTTTAAACATAGTTATGAGTTTAATGGTGCTGGTGCGGTGCCACCAAGTCGTTGCGGCGCCCAGCGCTCACCGACATGGCTATCTGGGTATTGATCCTGCAATTTATGAAGCATCTCAATCATTTTCTTGCGCAATAAAGTTTCCGCCTCTTCCAAGTTTGCATCTTTGGAAAATCTCAGAGGCTCTCCATAAACAATATGTACTGGAATTGATTTACGGCGAAAATCTTTCGGCAACCCTTTAGTCCAAATTCGTTGTGAACCCCATATAACTACTGGAATTACCGGAACCCCTGCACCCATTGCTAATCGAACTGCGCCAGATTTCATACCTTTTATTTCGAAAGATGTACTAATTGTGGCCTCTGGAAAAATTCCGACAATCTCTCCGTCACGTAGTGCGCGAAGCGCGGTTACAAAAGATGCACCGCCATTTTCGCGATCAACGGAGATATGTTTCATTCCGCGAAGAAGCGGTCCTGCAATCTTGTTATCGAAAGCACCTTTCTTCGCCATGAATCGGATATATCTTTTTAAATGCAAAGCGCCAGTTCCAATTAATGCAAAATCAAGATAGCTGATGTGGTTACTTGCTAAAACCGCACCACCTTTACGCGGTAAATTTTCTTGACCTGCAAATTTAAATTGAATATCTAAGCCTTTCCAAAGCGCTCGAAATAATCCAATTACTGGCGGATAAACCAATTCAGCCACGTGCTGCCATCGCCTCTTTATATAAACGGCCCGCACGATAACTTGAACGAACAAGTGGACCACTCATAACTCCGGCAAAGCCAATTGCCTTTGCTTCATCCGCTAATTCCACAAATTCATTTGGCTTAACCCAACGAGCAATTGGATGGTGCATTGGAGTAGGGCGGAGGTATTGAGTGATTGTGATGATGTTACATCCTGCATTGTGTAAATCTTTAAGTGCTTGCGAGATTTCAGATCGCTCTTCACCCATACCTAAAATTAAATTTGACTTAGTGATAAGTCCAAAATTACGAGCCTGAGTAATCACATTTAATGAAAGGTCGTATCTGAAAGCTGGTCTAATGCGCTTAAAGATACGTGGCACAGTTTCTAAATTGTGTGCAAACACTTCAGGTCTAGATTCGAAAACTTGATTTAGCAGCTCGGGTTTTCCGCTGAAATCTGGTGCCAACATCTCTACACCAGTTCCAGGATTCAATTCATGAACTTTGCGAATTGTTTCGGCGTATAGCCAAGCGCCTTCATCTTCCAAGTCATCACGAGTTACACCGGTGATAGTGGCATAACGCAATTGCATAGTTTTTACTGATTCAGCTACTCGACGCGGCTCATCTCTATCAAGCGGCAAAGGTTTACCCGTATCAATATTGCAGAAGTCGCAACGGCGAGTACAACGATCTCCGCCAATTAAAAATGTGGCTTCGCGATCTTCCCAACATTCAAAAATATTTGGACAAGCAGCTTCTTGGCAGACTGTGTGTAGACCTTCATTAACAACGAGCGAGCGAAGTTGTGTGTACTCCGGACCCATCTTTGCGCGAGTTTTAATCCATTCAGGTTTACGTTCGATTGGAGTTTCGGCATTACGCGCTTCAATGCGAAGTAACTTGCGACCGTCTGGCGCTACCTGAGAACTATTGCTCATGCTTCTAGTTTACTGACTCGTGCAAGAGCTATCACCATATGCTTTTCAAGCACAGGCGTGACTTCAGCGATTGAAATTGTGCGATTTAACTCTTTTTGCATACTTGTGGTTTCTGCATCAGGCATTCCACAAGGGATGATTGCATTGAACTTACTCAAATCTGGGCATACATTTAAAGCAAAACCATGCATAGTTACACCCTTAGCAACTCGCACCCCAATAGCAGAAATTTTACGTTCACCTTTTTCATCATTTATCCAAACACCAGTTTTGCCTGCAATTGATATTCCATTGATATCAAATTCTGCGAGAGTTGCAATTAAAGCCGCTTCTAAATTTCTTACAAAGCCGACGACTTCATTTCGCTTTTCCAGACGGACAATCGGATATCCAACAATTTGACCTGGGCCATGCCAAGTAATTCTTCCGCCGCGATCAACATCTATAACCGGAGTTCCATCTTGAGGTCTTTCCAAAATATCAGTTCTGCGTCCTGCGGTATAAACAGAAGGATGTTCAATCAGTATCAAGGTATTGGAATTTGAGCCATCGGCAACTTTTTGGTGAAGTTCTCGTTGTAGCTGCCAAGATTTCTCATAATCAAGCAGCCCGCAATGGATTACCTCTATATCTGATACCGCAACAGGCACTAGACCATTCTATTGGCTAGACTGCGCAAGGAAAATTTAGGGAGAGATCAATGCGCGTACGCGGACGTAAACCACTTTGGATTGCAATCATTGTAGTTATTGCTTGGCTGGGAATTTCTGGCGCTGCCGGACCTATGTTTGGCAAGCTATCAACGGTTCAGAAGAATGATAATTCTGACTTTCTACCTAAGAATGCTGAGTCTTACAAATTCACTGAAAAATATAAAGCTTTTTCCGACGGCTCTGATCGTGCAATTCCAGCTCTAGTGCTTTTCACTGGTGAAATTGATCCACAAAAAATTGCAGCAGCCAATACCTTTTTGCAGTCATTGCCGGCTAAAACTCTTGAGGGCCATGCCGACAAAACAATTGGCGATTATTTAATTACTGGCGCGCCGATATTTGCATTCCCATCTCAAGATGGCAAAGCACTTCTAGGTTCACTTTCTTTTGATTCTAAAAATATTGCCAATCAAATTGGCAAGGAACCTGCGTTACCAATAGTTATTGATTCAATCCGCACTTATGCAGATGAATTTGCTAAGAGTGGTGGCTATGAAGCGCATGTAACCGGCTTTGCGGCAATTTTTGCCGATCTATTCAAAGCTTTCGGTGGCATTGATTCGACTCTGCTTCTTGCTACATTAGGAATTGTTGCGCTTATCCTGATCGTGGTTTATCGATCTCCAGTGCTGTGGATCTTTCCCTTATTTAGCGCGTTGATCGCAGAATCTATGGCTGGTGCCGTGATTTATGTTTTGGCAAAAAACGACATCATTACAGTTGACGGTCAATCACAGGGAATTCTTTCGGTGCTTGTTATCGGAGCTGCCACTGACTATGCACTATTACTTATAGCTAGGTACCGAGAAGAGTTACACAAACATGATTCACGATTTGAATCAATGGGGATTGCACTACGCGGAGTAGTAGAACCAATTATCGCGTCAGGATCCACGGTGACACTTGGACTTCTAGTTTTACTCCTTTGCGAATTAAAGAACACTCGTTCTTTAGGACCGGTCGGAGCGATTGGCATCATCTCAGCAATGTTTGTAATTCTGACTTTGCTACCAGCGCTATTAGTTATTTTTGGTCGTTGGATTTTCTGGCCGCGCATTCCACGCCATGATGATGTTGATGAAAAATTAACTGGTTTCTGGTCAAAGGTCGCCAACGCCACCGCTAACAGTCCTAAGAAATTTGCAGTGATTACCTCAGTTATTTTGCTTGCCATGGTTGCGCTAGTACCAACCTTAAAGGCGGATGGAATCTCAACATTAGATGGCTTTACTAAGAAACCTAAATCATTGATAGGTCAAGAGTTGTTACTCCAGCATTTCCCAGGCGGACAAAACCAACCTACTCAGATAATTGTGAAGAAAGAAAAAGCTGAAGAAGTAATTGCAGCGCTTAAGAATATTTCTGGTGTGGCATCTGTGGTTCCAGAAATTAAGAATCCAGCTAATCCAGTTCCAATGATTGTTAATGGCGAAATAGTGCTAGACGCAACTTTGACGGCACCAGCTGACTCAAGTGAAGCACGTGCACTTGTGCCGCAGATTAGAGCAGCAGTTCAAGCAATTGATCCGAATGCGGTAACGGGCGGAACCAGTGCCACCTTCCATGATGTTGATGTGGCTTCTCGACATGATAGTAATTTAGTAATTCCTATAGTTCTGGTGATCATCGCAATAATTCTGGCCCTTCTGCTTAGAAGCGTGGTGGCATCAATTGTGCTTTTGGTTACTGTGATTCTCTCCTTTGCAGCCACATTAGGTGCATCTGCATTTGTATTCAATAACATTTTCAAATTCCCAGGAGCTGACACTTCTTTCCCATTATTTACATTTGTGTTTTTAGTAGCGCTTGGAATTGATTACAACATCTTCTTGATGACTCGAGTTCGCGAAGAAGCGCTAAAGATCGGAACCAGAGCCGGAACCATTAAGGGCGTAACTGTTACCGGTGGCGTTATCACTTCGGCCGGTATCGTACTTGCCGCAACATTTACAGTATTAGGTGTATTACCTTTAGTTGCGTTAGCTGAAATTGCTTTTGCGGTTGCTTTCGGCGTATTGCTAGATACGCTCGTAGTTCGCTCGCTCTTGGTGCCAGCGCTGGTACATATTTTAGGTAAGCGTGTTTGGTGGCCAGCCAAACTGGAGGATTAATGCGAGTCGGCATTTTTGGTTATGGTTTAGCGGCAAAGGTATTTCATGCTCCCATAGCCAAACTTGCCGGATTCGAAATTGCGGCAATTCAAACAAGCAACCCGACTCGTATTGATGAGGCAAAATCAGATTTTCCAGATGCAGTTATCTGTTCTAGTGCCGACGAATTACTATCAAATAATTTAGATCTAGCGATTGTTGCTTCGATTAACACCGCACATGAAGCCAATGCCAAAGCTGCAATCGATGCGGGAATTCCAGTAGTTGTAGATAAACCAATGGCTCCTTCATTGGCCGGAACCAGAGAACTCTTTAATTACGCAGAAAGTAAGAGCGTACCTATCACAGTATTCTTTAATCGACTCTGGGATAGCGATACTTTAACTATCAAAAATTTGTTGGCAAATAATTCTGAATTGATTGGAAAACCACATCGCTTCGATGGTCGATTTGAAAGATTCCGTCCAGATCTAAATGCACAATCTTGGCGCGAGCAATTAAGGCATCAACATGGTGGGGGATTATTGCTAGATTTACAGAGCCATTTAATTTCAACGGCTATTGATTGTTTTGGACCAGCTAAGCTGAAATATGCAAATGTAAATTCAGTTCGAGGTGCATCAGATGATGATGTGTTATTAGTTCTCGAACACGATAGCGGTGTAGTTTCTTCACTGGCAGCAAGTGCAATATCGGGAGCACCCGGACCACGCATCAGACTCCTGGGAGATAAGGGAGCGCTGGTAATTAACGAACTCGATCCACAAGAGAATTTACTTCGTGCGGGTGATTATCAAAGTGGAGACCGTCGCTCAAAAGCATTCATTCATCAGGGTGAAACGATCACAGAAATTGAAGCGGTACCTGGTGATTATGTTATGTTTTATAAACAAATGCATCGCTTCTTAAATGGGCAAGCAGATTTACCTGTATCTAAAGTTTTAGCTCTTCAAGTTGCGGAAATTATCGAACAAGCACGAGCAATGGCATGACTACGGTTGTAGTCGGTTCAGGTTTAGCTGGTTTAAACGCCGCAATAACTTTGCAGACAGCCGGTCGTGAAGTAATTCTGCTAGAAGGGGCCGATCGTGCAGGTGGAAGAGTTGCCACAGATGTGGTTGATGGATTTCTTTTAGATCGTGGTTTCCAATTAATTAATGCAAATTATCCTGAGTTGCAACGATTAGCTGTAATTGAGGAATTAGATTTCGTTTATTCACCACGAGCAGTATCTGTAAATATAGAGGGAAAAAATACTTTTTTAGGAGATCCGCGTAAACATTTATCTAGCGCTTTTAATGCAAGCACTGGATCTATAAAAGAGAAATTAGGTTTAGTTAGCTATTTAACCAAATCTCCAAAGTCTGGAGTTTCCGTCGCGAGCCAACTTCAAGGATTAGGAAGAACCTACGATCGGGTGCTCCGCCCTTTTTTAACTGGCGTTTTCTTATGTGATCCGTCAGAAGTAGAAGCATCAGTCGGTAAAGAACTGATTAATTCCTTTGTAACAGGTGCACCAGGCTTACCGGCAAATGGTGCAGGTGCGTTAGCAACAGCTCTTGCAAGGCGAGTAAAAGATTTACGCCTAGAGGTACAAGTTGAAGCAATTAAAGATGGTTATTTAAAAAGTAACCAAGGCAAAATCAATTTTGAATCATTAATTATCGCCACCGATGCAAATACAGCTGCACAGCTACTTGGAATCGAAGAGGTAGCACCGGTAGTTGGCTGCACTACTTGGTATCACGTACCGGATGCTTCGCCTTCTGATTCTTCATATTTGTTACTTGATGGATTGCAAGCAGGGCCAGTGGTAAATTCATTAGTAATAAGTAATTTGATGAATAACTATTCGCCCATTGGACGACATTTAGTATCAACCACTACCATTCAAAGAGCTTCGGAATCCGAAGTTAGACGCCATCTTTCGGCGATGTGGGGAACTTCAACTCAACATTGGGAATTATTAGCTAAATATGAAATTCCAGCGGCGCTTCCATTAGCTAAGGTAGGAAAACGCTTACCTAACAATGTTCGAATCGAAAAGAATATTTTCGTAGCAGGAGATTGGCGCGAATCTCCATCACAAAATGGCGCGCTTAAATCGGGTAGACGAGCAGCTGAAACTTTAATTAGCCAACGCATCTAGTGCTGGGCCAATATGCGGAAAATCAAAATTGAAACCCGCATCTTGCAGAGCTGCTGGCAGTACTTTTTTAGAGCCTAAAATCTCAGTGCTAAATCCACCTAAAGCCGCTTTCAGTGCAAATGCGGGAGCAGGAAAAAGCGCCGGACGTCGTAGTGCTCTAGCCAGAGCGGAAGTAAATTCTTGATTTGTAACTGGATTAGGTGAAGTTAAATTAACTGGTCCAGAGATTTCATTATTTTCTAAAATAAATTCAATGGCTCGCAAGTGATCATGCAAAGTTATCCACGACCACCATTGTTTTCCACTTCCTAATTTGCCACCAAGGCCAAATCTAAAAAGTGGCAACATTCGTCCAAGTGCACCGCCGGTTGGATCTAAAACTAGCCCGGTACGAATCTTTACCGTACGGACATCACCGGCAAGATCAGCGGCAGCTTCCCATTCACGGCAGACGGCAGCAAGAAAATCATCGCCACCACGATCAGATTCAATTACGGCACGATTTCCAGTTTCGCCGTACCAGCCAATTGCAGAAGATGAGATAAAAACTTTCGGTTTAACTTGTGCAACTGCATTTGCAATCGTGGTGGTACCTAAAAGTCGAGAATTTAAAATCTCGGATTTGTATTTCTTAGTCCATCGTTTATCGCCAACACCTGCGCCAGCTAAGTGAATTACGGCATCCACGCCCGCAAGCGCATCTAAATCAATCTCTTGCGTTATTGGATTCCAAAAGATCTCTTCCGAAGAAACTGTTGGACGTCTAACTAAGCGCTGAACGGTGTACCCATCGCTTTTTAATTTGCCGACTAAAGCGGTGCCAATGAGTCCGGATGCACCGGTAATTGCAATACGCTGCATATTTGAGTTATAGACCTAACTCAGCTTCGAAGTTTCCTGATTCTAAGCGGTCTTTTAGAGTAACTAAGAAACGGGCGGCATCTGCGCCATCCACGATTCGATGGTCATAAGAAAGTGCTAAATAAACCATGGAACGAATCGCAATAGTTTCGCCTCCGTCAGCACCTTTGACCACCATCGGACGCTTCACAACTGATCCAAGGCCCAAAATTGCAACCTGAGGTTGATTAATAATTGGCGTATCGAATAACGCACCACGTGAACCGGTATTGGTTAATGTAAATGTACCGCCACCTAATTCATCTGGAGTTACTTTGTTATCGCGTGTACGTGCTGCTAGATCTGCAATCTTTCTGGCAATGCCGCCCATATTTAAATCACCGGCATTATGAATTACCGGAACTAATAAGCCGCGTTCAGTATCAACGGCAACACCCAAATGTTCCGCACCGTGATAGACAATATTTTCGCCATCAATTGATGCATTAACAACTGGATGTTGTTTCAATGCTTCACAAACTGCTACTGCAAAGAATGGCAAGAATGAAAGTTTGACACCTTCTCGTGCTTCAAAATTCGCCTTTGCTTTATCGCGTAAACGAGCAATCTTTGTAACATCAACTTCTACAACTGTAGTTAGTTGTGCAGAAACTTGTAGTGACTCCACCATGCGCGCTGCAATAACTTTGCGCAAACGTGACATCGGAACTGTGGTTCCGCGAAGAGGTGAAGTAGCAACTGGGGCTTTTGGTGTTACTGGAGCAGAAGTTGTTGGAGTAGAAGTTGCAACCGGCGCCGCAACTGCAGGGCGAGCAAGAGCTTCGACATCTTCTTTACGAATTCTTCCGCCAACACCTGTTCCTTTAACAGTTGCAAGATTTACTCCAAGTTCATTAGCAAGCTTTCGCACAATTGGAGTTACATAAGCATCAGATGGTTGAGCTGCAACAGGTGCGGAAACAACTGGTGCTGGTGCTGCCACAACTGGTGCTGCCACAACTGGAGTTGCAACTACTGAAGCAGCTGCAACTGGTGCAGGGGTAGGAGCTGCAGGTGCTGGTGTTGAAGCAGGAGCTCCACTGCCACCAATAACTGCTAAACGCGCACCTACTGCGACAGTGGTATCTGCCGGAACTTCAATTGCGGTAATAACACCTGAAACTGGCGATGGAATTTCTGTATCAACTTTATCTGTAGAAACTTCTAGCAGCGCTTCATCAACTGCGACGTTATCGCCAACGTTCTTTAACCAACGAGTTACAGTTCCTTCGGTAACTGATTCGCCAAGCGCGGGCATTGTGACAACGGTTCCTGAACCATTTACAACTGGTGCGGCAACTGGTGCTGCTACTGGTGCGGCAACTGGTGCTGCTACTGGTGCAGGAGTTTCTACAACCGGCGCAGCAGCTGGAGCTGGTGCACTAGCTGCACCATCTGCGCTAATAATTGCAAGTTCAGTTCCGACTGCAACTGTTTGATCTGGACCTACGACAATTTTTTGCAAGATACCTGCTGCAGGTGAAGGAATTTCTGTATCAACTTTGTCAGTCGATACCTCTAAAAGTGGTTCGTCAACTGCTACAACGTCGCCTTCATTCTTTAGCCAACGTGTAACTGTTCCTTCTGTAACTGATTCGCCAAGTGCTGGCATTGTTACTGAAAATGACATCTAACCGTTTCCTTTGTTTAGTTCTTGCTACTTAAGAATTATCCTGTATTTAGCCATGTGCGTGAAGTGGCTTTCCGGCTAAAGCCAAGAAAGCTTCTCCCATTGCTTCGTTCATAGTTGGGTGAGCGTGTACATATGGAGCGACATCTTGCGCATCAGCTTGCCAGTTGTAGATAACCTGAGCTTCACCAATTAATTCACCGACGCGAGAACCCACCATGTGAATACCGAGTACTGGTCCACCTTTTTGCTGAACAATCTTGATTGAACCAGCTGTCTTCAAAATCTGTGATTTTCCATTGCCGCCTAGATCGTAAGAGATCTCTTCAATATCGTAGCCGCGTTCTTTTGCAGTGGCTGTTGAAAGACCAACTGATGCAACCTCTGGTTCTGAATAGGTAACTCTTGGTACGCCATCGTAATTAATTGGTTGTGGATTTAATCCTGCGATCTCTTCAGCTACCAACATTCCTTCTTGGAAGCCAACGTGTGCTAATTGCAGAGTTGGAATTAGATCTCCAACCGCCCAAACACCTGGCACGTTGGTGCGGCACTTGTTATCTACCAGTACATATCCACGATCCATCGCAATGCCTTGTTCTTCGTAACCGATTCCAGCTGATACTGGTCCACGGCCAACTGCAACTAAGAGAACTTCAGCGGTGAAGGATTTACCATTTTCTAGATTAACTGTTACAGAATCTGCATTTACGGTATGTGATTGGAATTTACTTCCAACTTCAAAATCAATTTTACGTTTACGGAATGCACGCTCTAGTTGCTTAGAAGATGTCTCATCTTCAAGAGCGACCAATCTTGGTAACCCTTCAATAATTGTTACCTCTGCACCAAAAGATTTCCAAACAGATGCAAATTCGCAACCAATAACTCCGCCACCTAGAACTATTGCGCTTTTAGGTACGTAATCCATGTTGAGAGCTTGATCAGAAGTAATAACGCGTTTGCCATCTATATCTAAACCAGGCAGGGTCTTTGCATAAGAACCAGTCGCTAGCACTACATGTTTTCCGGTGTATTGGGTGCCATTTACTTCGACGGTATTTGGTGAAACTAACTTGCCCCAACCTTCAACGAAAGTTACGCCACGAGATTTAACCAATCCGGAAAGTCCTTTATAAAGGCGAGCGATCACTCCATCTTTATAAGCATTTACTCCAGCCATATCAATGGAATTAAATGTTGCATTCACTCCAAAATCAGCGGCATGACGTGTTTCATCTGCAACTTCACCTGCATGAAGTAGAGCCTTTGTGGGAATACAGCCTCGGTGTAAACAAGTTCCACCGACTTTATCTGCTTCTATTAAAGCTACAGATAAACCGAGCTGAGATGCACGAAGAGCGCACGCATATCCACCAGAACCGCCGCCGAGAATGACCACGTCATATGACATAAATACTCCAAATAAAGGAAAACTTAGATGCCTAATCCTGCCACTTTGGTCGATTTAAGGGTAATCCGCTAGCGCGCCATTTCAATAAGTGAGCGAACCGATACTCCAGTGGCCCCAACCGGAGTGTGGCCATGGGCTTTGCCCTTATTTAGTTCTACGCCGGCAATATCTAAATGTAACCAAGGTAACTCATCTTTGATGAACTCTTTTAAGAAGAGACCTGCAACTAATGCGCCACCCATTCTTTCACCAACGTTGGCGATATCTGCGATTGCGGTATCAAGCGATGGTCGCAATTCTTCAGGTAAAGGCAATTGCCAAAATTGCTCACCAGTTATATCAGTAACATCTAAGAACTCAGCACAAAGTTCATCATTGTTTGTCATAACTGCAGAAGTTCGAGTTCCAAGTGCAATCACTTTCGCGCCGGTTAAAGTCGCTACATCTATGATGGCATCAAGATTTTTATTTTCTTGAGCTTTGCTAATTGCATCCGCCAGCACCAATCGACCTTCGGCATCTGGGTTTAAAACTTCCACAGTCTTGCCGCCATAAATAGTGATGACATCAGATGGGCGAGTAGCGGTATTAGATGGCATATTTTCCGCCAGCGCTGCCCAGGCATCTACTGCAACTGGAAGTTTTAATTCCGCAATTGCAAGTAACGCACCAATTACTGATGCCGCACCGGTCATGTCACCTTTCATCTCATCCATCTTGGCGGCAGGCTTTAACGCAATTCCACCAGAATCGAATGTAATTCCTTTGCCTACGTATGCCAGATTGCGTTTCGCTTTTGCAGGTTTGTATGAAAGCGACACTAAACGTGGCGGATTAGCAGATCCTTGGCCAACTCCAATAAGACCACCAAAACCTTGAGTTTTTAATTGCTTCTCATCCCAAATTTTTATCTTCACGCCAGATACTTTTTTTGCCTTGGCACTGACTAATTCGGCAAATTTCTTTGGGTTCAAATAGCTTGGTGGCATATTTACTAGGTCACGGACGAAGAAAGTCCACTTGATGATAATTTCGATCTCTTTTAACAACTTTGCATCACCATCTGCGTCGATAAATATCTCAGTCAGCGGTGCTTTCTGCTCTTTCTTAGTGTGGCCACGGAAATCATTAAAAGAATAAGAACCAAGCGCTGCACCTTCAGCCATCGCACGGGCATCGTTATCAATGGCGAAGATCGCATTTTTGTGGCCATGCAGACCCTGTGCCGCAATTCCAGCGGCTCGGCGTATTTGTTCCGAAGAATACTCTTTGGCAACTTTTCCAAGTCCAGTAAAGAGAATAACTTTTGTTGCCGTGCCTGGAAGTTTGATTACCTCGTCTACCTTGCCAGTTGCCCCTAAGTCATTTAAAGATTGCAAGATATCTCTCTCATCGAGTTTTAGAGTGGAAACAATTTCCAAGCCTTTTTTTCCTTCAGCGAGGCCGACTACTAAGGCATCAGCAGCAACTGAACCCTCTAGATATTTGAGCTTTATTCTTTCGGACATTTTCTAATCGTATTGGATAACCTGTGCCTATGAAACATTCACCACTTGATCAAAAGCACAAGTCACTCGGGGCAAAGATGGCTGATTTCGGTGGCTGGGAGATGCCAATCGAATATCCAGGCGGTGGAGTATTGGCCGAACATGACGCAGTACGTAACCGAGTTGGAATTTTTGATGTCTCACATCTAGGAAAGATTTCTATAAAAGGATCAGGTGCCAAGGATTACATCAATTCCATTCTTACGAATGATTTAGATTTAATCAAAGATGGCGAGGCTCAGTACAACTTACTTTGTAATGACCGTGGAGGAGTTATCGATGACATCATTGCTTACCGAAATTCAGTGGATGATATTTTCTTAGTTCCAAATGCCGCCAACTGTGCCAAAGTTTTTGAGGTTCTGACAAAAGAGGCACCTGCTGGCTTAACCATCGTTAACCAACACGAGGAATATGCAGTAATCGCCGTACAGGGCCCAAGATCTAAATCACTTCTAGAATCACTGAGTCTGAAATTAGATATTGAATATATGTCATTCACGCATGGTGTGATTGAAGGGTGTCAGGTTATTGTCTGCCGAACTGGTTATTCAGGTGAACATGGCTATGAAGTGCTGCCGAAATGGAATGAGGCATCTAAAGTTTGGGATGCAATTGCTGGAAAATTAGGCGACGGACTCATTTGCGGACTCGGTGCTAGAGATACTTTGAGAACTGAAATGGGATACCCATTACATGGTCAAGAACTATCTGAATCAATCACCGGCACTGTGGGCGGCGCTAAATGGGCTGTTGCATTCCACAAAGAGAAGTTTCATGGTGATGCCGCGCTACGTGCAGAAAATGAAGCAGGCGCACCAAGGCGACTCCGCGGATTAAAACTATTAGATCGTGGAATTCCTAGAGGACATATGCCTATTTTGATTGACGGAGTTCAAGTTGGTGAAACCACATCGGGAACTTTCTCTCCAACACTTAAAGTGGGTATCGCATTGGGATTAGTTGATACTAAATATAAAATCGGTGACAAAGTAAGTATCGATGTTCGTGGTCGTTTATTAACCGCTGAGATCGTAAAGATCCCAATGGTTCAACCTCACGTTAAATAAACCTAATTTCGCTTACAAAACTGGCTTTGCGAGCTGCACGTTTAAGTGCTGTTAACACACCCGGCCCAACAATCAATATTAAAGTTGCGGTAAATATTGCTCGAGGTACATTCCAAGCCATCGAAGAAGCAAAGTGATATGAGATAAATCGATTCAAATTATCGGCAATTGCCGCTCCAGGTATATACGAAAGTTGAGTCTTTGGACCAAAAACCCAGGGCCAGAATTGCAAATCCATTAAAAATCCAAAGAACTCGGCCAATATGAGTGAGGTAAATGCCAGCAATGGAATTTGAAAGCGCTTCGATTTAGGTATTACACCTGCAATCAAACCAACCCACCCCGCAGCAAAAATTTGATATGGCAACCAAGGGCCAAATCCGCCAGTAAGAAACGCTGATAGCAACATTGATTGCACGCCAAGCAGAAAGCCAAAACTCGGACCAAAAACATAAGCGGCAATTATTAGCAGGAACCACATCGGTTCAATTCCTGCAGCACCTGCACCGAGCGGTCTTAGTGCTGCGATGATGGCGCTTAACATGGCTAACAAAGCTAATGACTTTGCATCTAACTTCGCTTGACCGACTAACGTCAGTAGAAGCAAAAGCGCAAGTGGAGTGGCTATCCAGAAAATCACAGAGGATTTATTCTCAGCGGAGTAGAAGGGCCAAAAAAATCCGGCCGCACTCACTATTGAAGTTAGCGATAACGCAAATATCTGAAATCCCTTAAATCTAAAAATATCTGCAGTTTTCATTGAATAGCTTTCAATACATCAGAAACAGTGAGCCATTTTCGAGGCGACATCACCTTTGTAACTTGTGGGGCAAATGCTGGTGAGGCCAAAAGTACATCCAGAGTTGGCCCATCTGCTACTAAATCCCCATCAGCAAGTATGACTATTCGCGTAGCCAATTCAGCTACCAGTTCTACGTCATGCGTTGCAATTAATACTGCAGCACCTTTCTCAGATCGAGCTACTAACTCTCTGATCAGAAGCTCTTTAGCACTGTAATCCAACCCTCGAGTTGGTTCATCAAGAATAAGAAAATCTGGATTGGGAGCTAAGACAATCGCCAGAACCAGCGCCAATCTCTGGCCTTCTGAGAGGTCTCTTGGGTGAACATGTTCTTTAATATTCGGGACCAACTTATTTAATAGCTTTAAAGTGGTTCCCGTTGGAAGTGCATGATCCTTATCTGTTTGATCGCATTCGTTCTTCACACTTTGGTGATAAAGCAAATCATTGGCATCTTGAGGAATGTAACCAACTCTATTCATGTTCTTCTTAATAGAACCTTTGTGTTCGATAACTCCAAGCAAACTTTTAATTAGAGAACTTTTACCGGCGCCGTTGCGACCCATCAATGCCACAATTTCACCACCGCGAACACTTAAATTAATTGGAGAGAGCGCGACTTTGCTGCCATAGTTAACGCTGAGTGATTCAGTTTTAACGAATTCTCGACCCAGCACCTCATGCCGGTGGTTTACGTCGGCACCTTTCTCTCGGATCGAATCTGTTTCTTTTCGTAAATCGCGCACGGAGAGCGAAATTTTAGGCAGTTTCAAAGCTCGCGCCAGCTTTACAATCGGAGGCGCAATTTTAGAATCTTTAAGTATCTCTTCTGGTTTTCCAATTCGAGTACTTCCATCGGTTCCGATTTCAATTACTGTATCAACATAGCCAATCACACGTTCTAACCGATGTTCCGCAATAATTACTGTAATACCTAAGTCATGCACCAATCGTTGCAAAATAGCTAATACTTCCTCGGCAGCAACTGGGTCAAGTGCGCTAGTTGGTTCATCCAAAACTAAAATTCTGGGATGTAGCACCATCGCCGAAGCGATAGCAACTCTTTGTTGTTCGCCACCGGATAAAGTGGCAATTTTCCGGTCACGTATTGGAGCTAGGCTCAATAGATCAAGAACTTCTTCAATTCGCTTACGCATTACTTCATTAGAGAGATTGAGAGATTCCATTGAAAACGCCAATTCATCTTCAACCAAATCCGTAACAAATCCATTGATTGGATTTTGACCGACAATTCCAATCAGCTCTGCTAATTCTCCAGGACGAACATTTCTGGTCGAGAAGCCGCCAACTTCTACGTTTCCAGCCAGAATTCCACCGGTGTGGTGGGGAACTAGCCCATTTATCAGGCGAAGTACTGAACTCTTGCCAATACCGGTTTCACCAATTAATAGAACAAATTCTCCTTCGCCAATTTCGAAATTCAATTTATCGAGAATCGTCTTTTGAGATGTTGGATAAATTAATGAAACGTTTTGAAACTTAATCACAGAGAAACCGCCAGAAAAAGTAGGGACGTGGTTACGAATGCTGCGTCTTTAATGGTGAATCTTTGAGGTCGATATTTACTTCTTTTACGCGAGTATCCATATCCACGAGAGTCCATTGCGGCAGCTAAATCAAGCGCTCTCGCCAAAGAATCTTCAAGTAACGGCATGGCAATCTGTCGCCATGACATGAAACGGTTTCTTGAAACTCCGCGCATCTGTTGGGCGATTCTGATGCGTTTTAGATTTGCGACAAGTTGCGGGGTTAATGTGGTGGCTATAACCAGAACCATTCCTACTTCGTAGAAAACTGGGGGAATTGATCTGAGAATCGCTCTTGGATTTGTAAGTGAAGTAGCTGCACCGAATATTGCAATTATGGCAGCGATATTTAAACTTTCAATTGCAGCAGAACTAACTCGCTCCCAAGTTACTGGTCCGCCAAGCGTTATGCCTGCCATCCAATTTGGAAGCGGTATCTGGGGCAATGAAAAAAGTACGTGACCTGGCACTGGTACTCCGATAACTACACCAATTAATATTCGAAACAGAATTACCGCCACTGCAAGTTTTAGCGCCCAATAGAAGCTGTCTGACCAAGGCCCATTGGATTTATATTTTTTAACTAATAGCGAGAGTAATGCGATAGTTGTAAGAGTTAACCAAGTAATTTGAAGGCGCACCAAGGTGGTGGCAAGGAGAGCGCTCCATAGCCACCACGCAAATGGGTGCAAATTCTTAATTTGTAATTATTTCTTGGCCAGAGATTTTGGAGTTGTAATTTCTGTACTGCATTCCTTGGCTGGGTAATTAGCTAAACCGCAAACAAAACCATCCGCAGAGGTACGTACCGGCACGACCTTATTAAGAATCTCTAAACCATTTGTGCCGGCTTTTACGCTTACACATTGGCGAATAGTTTGTTGAATATTCTCACCCTTAGGGGCAATAGCGCGTAATCCGAATTCAACAACAACCGCAACTCGAATCATGCCCGCGGCAGGCTTAGAAGTTGCGCAAGTTGCTTTGAAATTCGGCTTTAAAGTTGGGTTTCCTGTATCTACGGTGTTACTTGAGAATGAAAATTTCCATCCTTCAACAGCGCCATCTTTAGGAGTAGATCCCGCAGGGCCGGTGAGTGCATAGTTCCAATCAGATGATCCAGGGGCTGCCTGGAAATACCCCCAATATCGCCAACCTTTCTCGGCGGCTGCATTGGCAGGTGTAAGTGACGCGGCGATAAGCAGGGTAGATATTGCAAGAGTGATGATTTTCTTCATCAGTTAAGTTTCCTCAATCTTTGCTTAGGAAGACTTACTGGGCTTTAGCAAAAAACTAAATAAAAATGTCGCTCAAAAAGGAAAATAGGAATTTCTATTTCCGAATTTGAACGACTAATCTGCAAAGTTTTATGACTTAGCCCCGCAATCCTCGGCGGGTGGTCTGTTCTTTCGAAGTGCAGGTAATCCGGCTTTCACGGTTGCGGGTCAGCGTTGGAATCACACCAAACTTCCCCTGTAAATCGAATTATTAAGTTGTAGGCTGATACAACCACAATCTTCGTACCTAGGCAACCAGCGCAAGGGGAGAGTCGCAAAATGGAGCATCGTAAACTTGGAAATTCTGGTCTTTATGTATCAGAGATTGCTTTTGGAAATTGGATCACACATGGTTCACAAGTTGAACAGGATGCTGCCATCAAATGTGTTCGCACCGCTTTAGATTGCGGCATCACCACATTAGATACCGCAGATGTTTATGCCGGCACTAAGGCTGAGAGTGTTTTGGGAAAAGCTCTAAAAGGTGTACGTCGCGAATCATATGAATTGTTCACCAAAGTTTATTGGCCGACCGGTCCAGGAAAGAATGATCGTGGGTTATCACGCAAACACATCATGGAATCGGTACACGCTTCATTGAAGCGTTTGAATACAGATCACATTGATTTGTATCAAATGCATAGATTCGATTACGAAACGCCACTTGAAGAATCACTGAGCGCATTCGATGATTTGATTCGACAAGGAAAAGTAATGTATATCGGCTTCTCTGAATGGAATGCACAACAAATCTCAACCGCTCTGAGGATTCAGAAAGAGTTGGGTTACAACAGATTTATTTCAAGCCAGCCACAATATTCCGCGCTCTGGCGAGTTATTGAAAAAGAGGTAGATCCAATCTGCAAGCAAAACGGCATCGGCCACATTGTTTGGTCGCCAATGGCTCAAGGAGTCTTAACCGGTAAGTATTTGCCAGGTCAGAAAGTTCCAGCTGGTTCTCGCGCAACTGATAAGAAAAGTGGCGCAAATATGATCAATCGTTGGTTAAACGAAGACATTTTGAGTGCGGTACAGAGATTAAAACCAATTGCTGAAAGTGAAGGACTAACCATGGGGCAGCTTGCAATCGCATGGGTGCTGCAAAATCCAAATGTTTCAGCTGCGATTATTGGCGCAACTAAACCAGCCCAAATAAAAGAAAATGTGAAAGCGTCGGGCGTAAAGTTAAGTAGCGAAACCCTTAAAGCAATTGATAATGCACTTGCAACAGTTATTGAGAGAGATCCGAAGAAGACAATTTCCCCGAATCCACGCGCTTAAAAGTTTTTATCGCCGCGTTGAATTTGAGGTTTAGGTGCGCGCATTCTGCGCATCTGGGTTGAACGCAAGAATCCGTAGAGCGCCAAACCTTTTAAGCTCTCATGTGGATATTTCGTTGCCACTAATCTTTTAATTCTTCGTCCTAAAAACCAGCCATCAATAATTGCAATCAGCATAATCAAATACATAGCCAAAATCGAAAGTATCGCGATGGTCTGATTGCGAGTGATTGACACCAACAACACCACGAAAATAAATGGTAGGAAGAATTCACCAACGTTAATTCGGGAATCTACGATATTGCGAACATAACGGCGCACTGGTCCTCGATCTCGAGCAGGGAGTGCACTTTCATCACCGCGAAGAAATGCATTTCTTTGTGCAAGGCGTTGTGTTCGCGCTTCTGCGCGCGCAATTCGTTTCTCTTCTTTAGTTTTAGCCGGAGCCAATGAGGCACCTCGCTTGACCGTTGCTTCACTGCGCTTTCGGGTAGGTCGTCCCTTTCCAGTATTTCCAGTATTTGCGGTATTGCCAGGATTCTTAGATTCCGTCATGGGCATATTCTGATTAGGAGTGGCGTTATTGTCTAAACGAAAGGCCATTGGGGAGTATTATTTGGCCAGTAGGAAACGGAGAAAAAAATGAGCACAGATACCGGCATTAGCCTCACCGAAGTTGCCAGCCAGAAAGTCGCTACTCTCTTGGCCCAAGAAGGTCGCGACGATTTATATCTTCGAGTTGCAGTGCAGCCAGGTGGCTGCTCAGGTCTTCGCTATCAGCTCTATTTTGATGATCGTGCAATGGATGATGACATTGAACGCTCATTTGGCACAGTAAAGGTGAAAGTCGACAAGATGAGCGATCCTTACCTATCCGGCGCAACTATTGATTTTGTTGACACTATCGAGAAGCAGGGCTTCACTATTGATAATCCAAATGCTCAAGGTTCTTGTGCCTGCGGAGATTCTTTTCACTAGTAGCCATTAATAGCCACTTATAGGCGTTAATGTGAGTGACCGCACCATGCGGGAATTCAGTGTTTTTTACGCTTAAGACTAAGATTTGCACATGCCTCTTTCGCCTCGAAAAGCAATTAAAAGCTCGCTATTAGGTGCGTCCATAGCCCTTGGAGCGTTGGCCCTAACCGGATGTGAAAATGGTTCGGTATATGGTTATGAAAAAGATTTATCTAGCGTAAATGAAGTTTCTTGGCATCTTTGGCGCGGAGCTTGGCTTGCCGCAGCGGTAGTTGGAATCTTTACTGCAGTTTTAATTCTTTGGCCAGTGCTGCGCCATCGTCGCAAAGAGGGCGATCCACAATATCCAAAGCAGACTCAATACAACGTACCGGTTGAAGTTGCTTACACAATCATTCCATTCATAATCGTGGCGGTGCTTTTCTATTTCACGGCCCGCGATGAAGCAACCATTATTGCCAAAGAACCATCAAAGGTAATGCACACAATTGATGTCACGGGTATTCAATGGTCTTGGCAATTTGGCCATCAAGATGGCGGTCCTGCAGCGGTTGTAACTGGTACCCCAGCGCAACCACCGACCTTAGTTTTGCCACAAGGGGAGCGCGTTAAATTTAATATTCATTCAAACGATGTAGTGCATGGGTTTTGGATCCCTGCATTTATGATTCAAATTCAAAATTTACCTGGCGTTACCAACCACATTGAATTTACGGCAAACAAACTTGGAGAATATCCAGGTCGTTGCAACATTCTCTGTGGACGTAATCACTCGCAGATGGTTTTCAAAGTTAAAGTTGTAACTCCAACTGAATACGATACTTATGTTGAAACACTAAAGGCAGGCGCATAATGACAACCTATGCTCAACCACCAGTAACACAGATAAAGAATGCGCCAATCAAGCCCACCTCCAAAGGACGATTATTCGTAAAGTGGATTACCTCAACGGACCACAAGACCATCGGTTACATGTACCTCATTGCAACATTCGTATGGTTTCTAGTTGGCGGTTTATTAGCGCTATTTCTACGCTCTGAATTAGCACGCCCAGGATTGCAATTCTTATCAAACGAGCAATACAACCAAATTTTCACCATGCACGGAACCATTATGTTGTTGATGTTTGCAACCCCATTGTTCGTGGGATTTGCCAACGTAATTATGCCGTTGCAAATTGGTGCAGCAGACGTCGCCTTCCCAAGATTAAACATGTTTTCATTCTGGTTATTCTTATTTGGCGGTCTTATGGCTACCGCTGGATTTTTATCTCCAGGTGGCGCGGCATCATTTGGTTGGACTGCATATGCACCGCTAGCTAACGCGGAATATTCACCAGGAATCGGTGGCGATCTTTGGATTGTCGGACTTGCCCTTGGCGGTCTTGGCACAATTCTTGGTGGCGTAAATTTCATCACCACTATTTTCACAATGCGTGCACCAGGTATGACTATGTTCCGTATGTCCATCTTCTCTTGGAACGTTTTGTTAACTTCGATTTTGGTGTTGCTAGCTTTCCCACCACTGGCTGCAGCATTCCTAGCTTTGGAATCCGATCGTTTATTCGGAACTCATATTTTTGATCCAGCAAATGGCGGCGCGATGTTATGGCAGCACTTGTTCTGGTTCTTTGGACACCCAGAGGTGTATATCTTGGCGCTGCCATTCTTTGGCGTGATCACTGAAATTTTGCCGGTATTTAGTCGCAAACCTGTCTTTGGTTACAAAGGTTTGATTGCGGCAACTATCGCAATCGCCGCATTATCAGTTTCAGTTTGGGCGCACCACTTATTTGCAACTGGCCAAGTTTTATTGCCGTTCTTCTCTTTCATGACTTTCCTTATTGGTGTACCAACTGGTGTGAAGTTCTTTAACTGGATTGGCACCATGTGGCGCGGTTCCATTTCGATGGATACCCCAATGTATTGGGCCGTAGGATTCTTAATCACCTTCTTATTTGGTGGATTAACTGGAATTATTTTGGCCTCACCACCACTAGATTTTGCAGTTTCTGCTTCGTATTTCGTGGTCGCACACTTCCATTATGTGCTCTTTGGAACTGTGGTCTTTGCGATGTTCGGTGGTTTCTACTTCTGGTGGCCAAAGATGACAGGCAAGATGCTAGATGAACGTCTTGGCAAAATTCATTTCTGGACGCTCTTCTTTGGTTTCCACATGACATTTTTAGTTCAACACTGGTTAGGCATTAAAGGAATGTCACGTCGTTATGCTGATTATCTTGCGACTGATGGCTTCACCACTTTGAATATGATTTCAACTGTTGGTTCATTCTTATTAGCGCTTTCGATGATTCCTTGGTTTGTAAACATTTGGATTACTCGTAAATCACCAAAGGTCGAAGTTAATGATCCGTGGGGTTATGGCCAATCACTTGAGTGGGCCACGACTTGCCCACCACCACGTCATAACTTCTATTCAATGCCACGTATCCGATCTGAGCGACCAGCTTGGGATGTTAATCATCCGGAAGCGCCGATTGAAAGGCTGCACTAAGCATGAAAACCTCTTGGGTACTTTTTGGAGGCATTGGACTTTTCTATATTTTGATGGGTTCCATCTACGCAAGTATCGGTGGCGATCCTGCCGGTATTGCATGTCTATTTCTTAGCGCAGCGCTAGCAATCTTGGTAGCGTTTTATGTTTGGTTTACCCAGAAAAAAATCGGCAGCATTCTTCCAGAAGATAATTTGGAAGCAGAGATTGCAGATGGAGCAGGAGAGTTAGGTTTCTACTCTCCACATTCATGGTGGCCACTTCCAGTCGCAGTCTTTACCATTATGGCGGGCTTAGGTTTGATTATCGGCTGGTGGTTAACTGCAATCGCTATTGGCGGACTAATTATTTCTATTATCGGTTTTATTACTGAATACGAAAAACCAGAAACGCTTAACCATCACTAGATTCTTAGAAGCTATATTTCTCGGTTTAGTCCAAGGCCTAACCGAGTTTTTACCAATTTCCTCAAGTGCACACTTAAGAATAGTTGGTGAATTCTTACCAAGCGCTAAAGATCCAGGCGCAGCTTTTACTGCAATCACACAGATAGGTACCGAACTTGCAGTTCTGATTTTCTTTCGAAATGAGATAGTTTCGATAATAAAGAGTTGGTTCAATTTCTCAATTTTGCGAAGAAAAGATTTAAGTGTCATAGAGAAATCAGAAAACAAAATGGGCTGGCTAATTATTATTGGTTCAATTCCCATATTCTTTTTGGGATTCTTGCTCCAAGACTTAATTAAGGAAAATTTTCGCTCACTAACTTTGATTGCAATCACTTTAATTCTGTTTGGTTTAGTGCTTGGCTTTGCTGACTATATTGGCGATGATTCTAAAAATCTAAAAGAACTAAAAACCTGGCAAACTTTGATATTCGGAATTGGGCAATCGATGGCGCTTATTCCTGGAGTTTCCAGATCTGGGATGACAATCGCAGTCGGTAGATTTATGGGTTTTAGCCGAAGTGCCGCAACTAAATTTTCATTCTTGCTTGCCGTGCCAGCGGTACTTGGAAGTGGTTTGTATGAGCTCTATCAAACACTTCAGGATCCAAGCAAAGAAGTTTTTACTTTAACTCAAACATTTATCGCTACTTTAATAGCCTTCTTTGTTGGATACGCGGTTATTGCTTGGCTCATGAAATTTGTATCAACAAGAAGCTATCTTCCATTTGTGATTTATAGAGTTCTTTTGGGCATGGCACTACTCGGTGCGCTTGCGCTCAATTTGATTTAAACTTTCTCAGTTTAAATTAGTGATGAGATTCGTTCTCAAGCTCGAGTGCAGTTGGCTTTGCAATCTGTTCTGCATTTGCAGCTGACCAATTAGCACGTAGCTTTGAGAGTAATCGACCAGGGCGGCTTACGCCATTTGCATCATATTCTGGCAGAGCTAGAGCGCCTGGCTGTTCGTGCGAGGTGAGCTTCCAAATCTCTTCCTTTGAAAGTGGCTCATGAATTTCCACAAATTCTCCATGTGGCAAGCGGACTAAACGACCAGTTTCGCGGCCATGTAATACCAATTCACGGTCTGCTCTTTGTAGCGATAAACAAATTCGCTTAGTTACAAAGAAGGTGATTATCGGAAGCACAATGATTCCAATTCGTGCAAACCACATGATGTGATTGATTGAAGAAGAAAAGTGCGTTGCAATCAAGTCATTGCCACCATTTAATAGTGCCACAAAGAAGAACATCATTACCGCAGCGCCAATCGCGGTGCGATTTGGAACGTTGCGAGGACGATCAAGTAAGTGATGTTCGCGCTTATCTCCAGTAATCCAACTTTCAATCCATGGATATAACGCCATTGGAGTAAATACCAAGCCAGGAATAATCAAACCTGGAATCAAAATATTCCATGAAATAGTGTGACCAAGGAAGTGAGTTTCTAGAGGCGGCGCCATACGAACCAAGCCATCAATCCATCCCATATAGAAATCTGGTTGCGAACCTGCAGAGATTTGTCCTGGTGTATATGGTCCATAGAGCCAGATTGGGTTCATAGATGCCACTGCACCAAGTAGCGCAGTAATTCCAAATACTACGAAAAAGAAACCACCAGCTTTTGCCATATAAATTGGCATAAGTGGGTAACCAACTACATTCTTTTCAGTGCGACCTGGACCTGGATATTGAGTGTGTTTCTGATACCAAACCAACATTAAGTGCGCAGTAATCAGCGCAAGGAAAATTCCTGGCAAAAGTAAAACGTGCACTGTGTAGATGCGTGGAATGAATGATTCACCAGGGAATGGTCCACCGAAAACAAAATAGGCAAGGTAACTACCGACGACCGGGAAAGCTTGGATAATCGCTTCAGTAATACGAATACCAGTTCCTGAGAGCAAGTCATCTGGAAGTGAGTAGCCCAAGAAACCTTCAATGATTCCTAGCGTAAGTAGTCCAATACCAATGACCCAGTTAAATTCGCGTGGCTTACGGAATGCACCCGTAAAGAAGACGCGAAGCATATGAATAATCATGCCGGCCATAAAGATAATTGCAGCCCAGTGGTGAATCTGGCGCATCAATAAACCACCACGTACATCAAAGGAAATGTGTAGCGCAGATTCATATGCAGCTGACATCTTCAAACCTTTTAGCGGCTCATATGAACCGTTATAAATAACTTCCTTTGAAGAAGGATCAAACCAAAATGTTAAGAAAGTACCGGTTGCAAGCAGAATAATGAATGAGTAGAGCACAATCTCGCCGAGCAAGAATGACCAATGATCTGGAAAGACTTTAGTTAAATTCTTCTTAAGCCACTTTGCCGCACCGGTTCGTTCATCAACAAAGTTAGCAATTACTGCAGGAACTTTTTCTTTAGCGCTCATTTGCTATCACGCTCCCAAAAGCTAGGACCGACTGGTTCGTTGAATGGAGATTTTGCAATTAAGTATCCTTCTGAATCTATAGTGATAGGAAGTTGCGGAAGCGGACGAGCCGCTGGGCCGAAGATCACCTTTGCTGCACGGGTAACATCAAAAGTTGATTGATGGCATGGGCAGAGCAGATGATGTGTTTGTTGTTCGTAGAGAGCAACTGCGCAACCCATATGCGAACAAATCTTTGAGAAAGCGATAATGCCCTCGTGCGTCCAAGAGAGGCGTTCATCATCTAAATTAAAATCTTCAGGGCGAAGACGAATTAACAAAACTGGATCTTTTGCAGTGTTATTTAAGGTGCGCTCTTCACCAGGAGCAAGTTCTGGCATGGTCTGCACCACCGCGCCCACTTCTAGATCGGAAACTTTAATTGGGCGATCACCTGGATCGGTGACTAGCCGTGTGCCAGCTTTCCAAGAAGTTTTCTCTAATTCTTTTTCTGGCAGTGGACCTAAATCACGTAACAAAATGATTGGACCAAGTCCAACCAGTCCAAGTGCAGCGCCAAGAGTGCGCTTAATTAAAGGTCGACGCCCGATACCTGCGGTAGCGCCTTGAGTTTTTACAGTCTCTACAAATTCCTTGCGATCTTCATCTGCTGAGCGCATCTCATGGCGATACGCAATCACTTCCGTATCTGGCATTAAGAAACGTGCCCAAGCAATCGCACCAATTCCGATAAATAAAAATGCGCCAGACATGCAAAGCCCCAACATTAATTGTTGAAGATTCATATCTCCGAGAATCGGAATGAAAGCGTAAGCATCTTTTTTAATTCCAACGTAGGAATAAATAAACCCAACCGTACTGATTGCAGATAACGCAAAGAGTGAAGCTACTTGGCGTTCGGCACGCTTCTCAGCTTTTGGATCAATATCTGTCTTGCGATGAACATGTTCCGGTAATCCCGGATTCTCAATCGGATTTAATTCCTTTGACATGTCATCTCGCTTTCGATGCTAACCAGACTGCAATACCAATTAACAGTCCAAGTCCAAATACCCAACCAAATAAACCTTCAGTAACCGGACCAACACGTCCTAAAGACATTCCACCTTGCGGCTTCTCTTGTTCAGCATTTTTGATGTACTTGATAATGGAAAGTTTCTCTTCTGGTGTCAGTGTTTTATCAGAGAAAACTGGCATTGATTGCGGACCCGTAATCATGGCTTCGTAGATATGAACTGCTTCAACGCCCATAAGTGTTGGTGCGTACTTACCTTGAGTGAGCGCACCACCTTGACCTGCGAAGTTATGACACATCGCGCAGTTGGTACGGAATAGTTCGCCACCTTCTGCCAAACTGCCATCGCGTTCATAATTTAGTTGTTCATCAGTTGGAATTGCTGGGCCAGGTGCCAGTGACGCGACATAAGCAGCCAACGCTGCGGTTTCTTCCGCATCGTAAACCGGGGTTTTACGCATTGCCTGTACTGACATATCTGCCATCGGCATACGGCCGGTGCCAACTTGGAAATCTACTGATGCTGCACCAACACCGATTAATGATGGTGCGATATCTGATCCTTCAGCATTAAGACCGTGACAAGAGGAGCAACCTTTTAAGAATAATTGCTTACCTTCTTCGATCTGAGCCGATCTTGCAGCTGGAGTTTGAGCTGCAGTGGTCTCTGCTGAAGCAGTTAACGCACTAAAAGTGGTGCCAGTTGTAATTAATGCGAAAAGTAAAAGAACAGGTGATGCGAAGCGAGCTTTGCGATAACGCGAAATCATCTAGTTCATTTCCTTTACTTGATCAAATAGATAGCAGAGAAGAGGGCAATCCAAACTACGTCCACAAAGTGCCAGTAATAAGAGACCACAATTGCGGTAGTTGCTTGTGAGTGTCCAAAGCGACGTGCCTTTGCAACTCGAATCATCACTAACAGAAAGGCAATTAGCCCACCAGTTACGTGAAGTCCGTGGAACCCAGTTGCTAAATAAAAAACTGAACCATATGCATTTGAGGAGAGAGTCATGCCCTCCTGTACTAGTGACGCATATTCATAAATTTGTCCACCAATAAAGAAAGCACCCATCAAAAATGTAAGCGCAAACCATTCACGCATTCCCCAACGAGAGATTTGCAAAAGTGAACCGGTGCGACGAGGTTGAAAACGTTCTGCAGCGAAGACACCAAATTGGCAAGTAACTGACGAAAGCACCAGCACGGTTGTGTTTATTGCCGCAAATGGAATATTTAGAATGCTTGTAGATTCAAGCCAAATGTCTGGACCTTGCACTGCACGTGTAGTGAAGTACATGGCAAAGAGGGCTGCGAAGAACATTAGTTCAGATGAGAGCCAAACAATTGTTCCGACCGCGACCAAATTTGGACGATTAACCTTGTGTGAACTCAAGGCGCTAGAAGCATTAGACATACCGCGAATTATCGCGGAAAACACGCGTAAACTCACATCTTTGGCCGGTGAATTCCGCGGAATTACCACTCAAATTAGGTGAAACGGCTCACCTGTTTCAACCTAGAAATCGGTCGTTGGCCGATGAAAATAAGCCATAGAATTACGACATGAACGCGCGCGTGGTTATCTATTCTGATGATTCCGCTGTTCGCGCTGCGATTAAGGCCTCGCTTGGCAGCAAATTGGCCTCAGATTTAAACGTCGAAGTCACCGAGTTTGCTACCGCGGATGCGTTACGCCAATACATAGACCAGACCGATACCAATGGTGCAGTTCGTGCAGATCTCTTTATTTTGGATGGCGAAGCCGCCCCAGAAGGTGGGCTTGGTGTTGCTCGCCAATTAAAGGATGAAGTTTTTAATTGTCCGCCATCGATCGTGTTAATTGCTCGCCAATCTGATGCTTGGTTAGCTGCATGGTCGCGCGCTGAAGCTTCTCTCCAACACCCAGTAGATGCATTTGCATTGGCTAAGACAGCCACCGAACTACTACGCGCACGCCTTTCGGCAAACGCTTAATTATTTTAAATTTAAGAGCGTAATTATGTCTTGGAAGCGCGCTTTTGAGTTACTAGAAAATTATTTAGATCTACCACCAGAACTCGTGCGTGAATTGATGCGCGATATTTTGCAAGGTAATGCACATGCTGATGATCTAAAGCGATTTCTCCTCGCTTTGAAAGAAAAGGGTGAAACTTCTGATGAGGTGGGTGCGCTGGTGGCAGAAATGTATGAACACTCAGCGCCAATAAATATCACTCAACGAGCTGTAGATATTGTCGGTACTGGTGGCGACAAAATGAACACCATAAACATCTCCACAATGTCAGCCATTGTCGCTGCCGCAGCTGGGGCTGTGGTTGTAAAGCATGGAAATCGAGCCGCATCATCCAAATCCGGATCTGCCGATCTATTAGAAGCGTTAGGTGTGGCCATTAATTTAGACGGCAAATTAGTTGAGCATTGCGTTGAAGAGCTGCGTATTGGTTTCTGTTTTGCACCAAATTTCCATCCCTCAATGCGTCACGCAGCATCGGTTCGAAAAGAGCTTGGAGTTCCAACCGTTTTTAATATTTTAGGGCCGCTTGCAAATCCAGCTAAACCAAAGTCTGCAGCAATCGGTGTGGCTAATGATCGAATGCATTTGGTTATGGCCCAAGTTCTGGGCGATCGAGGCGTAGATGGCTTTGTTTTTCGAGGCGATGACGGGCTTGATGAATTGACTTTAACTACAACTACTCAAGTTCTAACTATTGGAAATGGTGAAATTGAATCAGGACTTATCGACCCGCCTAAATTTGGAATTTCCTATTCGCCAATTGAAAAATTAGTAGGTGGCGAAGCATCAGAAAATGCCCAGATAGCGCTTTCTGTCTTTGCCGGCGAAAGCGGCGCCCCAAGAGATGCCACAATCTTGAATGCCGCGGCTGCGATTGCAGCGTATAACAATGATGCGGAATTGGATCTAGCAACCCGATTCGAAGAGGGTATTGCAGAAGCTACTCAAGCAATTGATAGCGGAGCTGCCACTGATTTGTTAAATCGTTGGGTTAAATTAACTCAAGCTTTAGTCAATTCGTAATTACCAAGTCTGGCTAATTGCGAATTAGGCCCAAAAAGCGCAAAAGTATATTCGCCTTCAACTTTAACAATTCGAATTCCAGGAGTTTCTAGATAATTCAAAATTAATTCTACTTCTTCATGATTTACTTGTTGTAGAAATCCAGTGTTTGAAACCTGTTCAGAGATCAAATCTAAGGTAGCCAAAGCTTCTGTAACAGAAGTGGTTGCAGAGGAGATATTGCTGGCAGCTAGACGACCGAATTTGATGCTTACAAATTCCCAGTGCTCTCCGCTTGCCTTAGCCACGATTAGTTCTGGTAATTTTGCAATGGAGTTTAGACGTTCAATTCTGGCTGCCGCTCTTGCTAGATGTGCATATTTTTCCCGAACTTCAATCGCTTCTTCAAAATTTTCATTAAGTGAATGTTCTGCCATTTTTAAACTTGAAGTTTCGTGAATAAATCGAAAATCAATCTCTAGCAAATTGCGGTAGCGGGCTGTGATTTCTGAATAGGCTGCGAGAGATTGATTGCCAATGCAGGGAGCGCCGCATTTGTTGATTTCAAAGAGAATGCATGGCGATGCAGTTTTTATGGTCTTATCTGTGATTTTTGGCTTGCATTGACGAAGTGGCAAATATTCGTGGACCGCGGCCATGGCCATTTCAATTGCTGCGCCACCTGAAATTGGACCAATCGTTCCTGACGGATCAATCGGCGCTCCTTTGCTAATTGTTAATCTTGGAAAATTCTCATCCGTTAGTTTTAGCCAAGCTACTCTTTCGGGAAATCTCGAGCGCCGGTTATATCTAGGTTGCGCACCTTGAATTAATCTCAATTCACGAACTTGTGCTTCCAGCGCAGTTGGAGTGATGATGTAATCAATGCTCTCAGTGATGCTGATCATTTCCCGAATTCGCTTGCGAACCTCTCCGGCGGTGAAATAGGTGCGCACTCTAGATCTCAAATTTTTTGATGTGCCTACATATAAAGGCTCACCTTTTACATCTCGAAAAATATATACACCAGGAGCAGCAGGGATGTTGGCAGCCAAATGTTTTTTAGCAGCTTGCGCTTTGGTTACTCGATTAGAGAAATCTCTTAGTTCTTCTAAAGTAAAAATATTAAAGGATCCCAAACGTTCGATGAGACCATGAAGAACTGAAACCGTGGCACGAACGTCATCTAAAGCCCGGTGATTGGGTGTAGTTTCGGCTTTAAAAAATTCAGCTAATGTTGATAATTTAAAGTTGCGAACTTCTTCGCGATTTAAAGTATGACGAGCGATTTTGACGGTATCCAGCACCTGAAATTTAGGCCAAGTGAAATTTAGTTTATTAGCGGCAGCCTTTAAAAAACTGATATCAAATTGCGCGTTATGTGCGACTAAAACGGTTTCTGCAGGGCTGCCTAAAAATTCTAATAATTGGGGGAATACCTCATCTATGGTGGGTGCCGGCAGCAGCATCGCTTCAGTAATTCCGGTAAGTACCGTTATAAACGGAGGCAAAGGAACTCCAGGATTAATCAGTGTTTGAAATTCGCCAAGTATTTGGCCACCTTGGACTTTAATAGCACCAATTTCCGTGATGGAATTTAAGCCAGGAGCACCGCCAGTAGTCTCTAGATCGATAACTACAAAGGTGGTAGCTGATAAATGTCGACCCAAATCATCAAAAGATGCTTGCCATGCTATCTGTTCCACAAGTGAAAGAGTAAATTAGAGATATGACAAATGCACCTGCTGGATGGTTATCAGATTTTGCTGCAGATGGAAGTGGCACAAATGCGAAGACCGGAATTGTTTTAGTTCATGGATTTACAGGTTCGCCCGCTGGCGTGCGACCTTGGGCCCATTTTCTTAACGAACGCGGATATACCGTACGTGTTCCGCGCCTTCCAGGTCACGGAACTAAATGGCAAGATTTAAATGAAGTTAAATGGCAAGAGTGGCCGGATCGTGCAAGTAAAGATGTAGAGGAGCTTCTGACTAAATGCGATCGAGTATTCATCTTTGCTTTATCTATGGGCGGGGCAACTTCAATCCAAGTAGCGCATCGTTTTGGCGATAAAATTTCAGGGCTAGTTTTTGTAAATCCGATGATCACTATCAAAGGTCCAGCTCAATATTTTTTACCGGTACTCTCTAAATTTGTACCAAAGATGAAAGCAGTTGGTGGAGATATAAAGCGGCCTGGTGCCAGTGAATGGTCTTATAACGCATTACCTCTAAAAGGAGTAGTGGAATTGCGCAAGCTGCTACGCGATTCCAGAGCTAAATTACCTGAAATTAAAATTCCATTTATGGTGTTTCATTCAGTAGATGACCACGTTTTGCCCGTCTATAACACTGAAATTTACATGGAAGAAATTGGTTCCAAGGTAAAACAGAGAATTGAATTAACCAATAGCTATCACGTGGCAACTGTTGATTATGACGCAGACATTATTTTCGAAAATTCGTTACAAATGCTCCGTTAGTTCCAACGTTTTTCGATTTCAGGATCGCGCCGTACTAAAATTTTCCAAATTTCATCGGGTTCAATACCTGTAGCCAGTGCAGCTTCAATTGTCATTGAACCCAATTCGGTTATCGATACATCTTTAGCCATGGTCTCTGCATTCGGATAGACCTGATTTAACCGATTCCAAAATTCACTAATGCGCATTAGTTAGCGCCAATCCAATAGCCAAGATCGCAATTCCAATTGCACTTATTGCCGTTAATATGCGCCGCACCTTTGGCTGTTGCACCCACTTGGCTGACTTATCGACAATCGTAATCATCAATGAATACCAAGACATGGAAATGACTGCCCAAACACAAGTAAGCAAGAAAATTCCCCAGCCTAAATTGAAACTTTGAGGAACGAATTGCGGCACTAAACCAACGCTAAATACCGCAGCTTTCACGTTGGTTAAATTGGTGGTGATACCGATATTAAAAGCCGCACCAAACTTTTTGGCGCTGCTGCCTGATTCAAATTCGAATTTTCCTGCTTCATTTTTCAAATGCATTATTGTTTGAATTGATAAGAAAGTTAGATAGGCAACACCACTCCACTTAAGAATATTGAATGCGGTTGGCGATGCTTGAAAGATGGCAGATAAACCAACACCACTTAAAATTCCCCAAATAATTAGCCCAGTGGTATTTCCAAATACTGAATAAAAGGCTGCTTCTTTGCCGCTTACGATTGATTGTCGCAATACCATCGCCATTCCTTGGCCAGGCACTGCGACAATTACTAATACCGTGACGGCAAACGCCGGTAAAATTTTGAGAAGTTCAATCATTTTTCATGATTTGGCATTGAATAAGCCTTTTGACCCGCACTCGCATAAGCATGAGTCTAGTATTTGCTTTGTGAAAAACGGGAAGGCATTCGAGTGGCTCGGGGTAGTCACAGCGATTGCTTACTCGCTATTAGTTGCCTCAAATACTGGCTTAGAATTTATCGGTTTCACATTGTTATTGCTTAGTTCATTCTTAATAGGTATCTGGGCATATTTAGGCAAACATCGAGGCATACTTTTCTTGCAGTTTTTCTATGCAACAGCCGGCATTATCGGAATGATTCGTTGGTATCAATGAGTTTATTACTAGCCCTGGATTTCATCTCAACTTTTGCGTTCGCAATGGTGGGTGCACGCGTCGCAGCTTCGAAGAATATGGATTACGGGGGAATACTTTTCGTAGCATCTGTAACTGCACTAAGTGGTGGCACGTTTAGAAACCTAGTTTTACTTCAACGCCCCGCTTGGTTAGAAAATAGTTATCTATTCATGGCGATCGCTTTTGCGGTAGTAATTACAATCGTTGCTAGAACTAAAGGACCGATTGGAAAATTTATTTTAATTTTAGATTCAATCTCGCTTGGGGTGGCAGTTGTGGCAGGCGTTCAGATTTCGCTAGATAATGAAATTGGCGTGATTGGTTCTATAGTTATTGGTCTCTTGTCTGGAGTTTTGGGGGGATTGGTGCGAGATGTACTTTGCCAAATTCCTCCTATTTTGCTGCATCGAGAAACTGTAGGAGTTTCAGCACTTCTAGGCGCAACGCTATTCACAGTGCTTTACTCATTTGAATTAAATCCCACATTAATAGCAGTACTTAGTGGTTTAGTAATTGTCGCAACAAGATTAATTTCAGTGAAATTTCGCATCAATCTACCCAAGGTGCAGTAAATAATGGCGAAAATACTTTCGATAAATGTGGCGGCAATTATTCATGAAGGTGCATGGACTGGTAGTGAAGGGCGCACTGGCATTGATAAACGGTCCATTAGCGGACTTGTTAAATTTGAAAACAATGCAGTTGCAGGGGATACAGTGGTTGATACAAAACATCACGGAGGCTATGACAAGGCAGTTTATGCATATGCTCGTGAAGATGCCGAATGGTGGGAAAACGAAATTGGTCGTTCACTTACTTATGGCGCATTTGGTGAAAATTTAACCACTCAAGGTATAGATGTAAATCAAGCTGTGATTGGCGAACATTGGCAGATCGGAACTGTAATCCTCGAGGTTTCCGAACCACGTATACCATGTCGCGTTTTTGCTGGTTTTTGGGATCGCCCAACTTTGATTAAAGATTTCACTGCTGCAAGAAGATCTGGTACATATTTAAGAATTATCAAAGCAGGTCAAATGCAAACCAACGATGAAATAAAAGTTATTTCGAAACCAGAACACGCCATGACAATTCGAGATCTATTTGATGCAAAAGCAGGCGAGCGTGGCAAGATTGCACAGCTAAGACAAGTAAATGAGCTATCCGATGACTATAAAGAATGGCTAAGGAAGCTATAGGAGATAGAGTGATTAAAAAGATTTTTTCTGAAGTACTTGGAACTTTTACTTTGATTTTTTTAGGTGCGGGTGCGATCGTTTCAGGTAAAGCAGATTTGCAAGGAGTGGCATTAGCTCATGGTTTTGCTATTTTTGTGATGGTGTCCGCTTTAGCAGGAATCTCAGGTGCACATTTCAATCCGGCGGTTTCTGCAGCCATGCTTGTGACAAAGCGCATCAATATTCAAAATTTTTTGTATTTTGTAGCTGCGCAATTATTTGGTGCGAGCATTGCATCACTAGCTCTTTTTCATATTTATGGCGATTCCAATGGTTTTGGTTTACCTGCAATCGCAAACGGAACATCAATTAGTTCAGGAGCAATTGCGGAAATTTTGGGAACCTCACTCTTATTATTTGTAATTTTTGGAGTTGCAGTCGATAAGCGAAGCGTTGCGGCTGCGCTTCCTGGACTTCCGATTGGATTGACAATTACTGGAATTATTTTCTCGGTAGGGCCAATAACAGGTGCTGCTTTAAATCCCGCACGCTGGTTTGGTCCAGCTTTAGTATCTGGTGACTGGAGCAACGCCTGGATTTACATTTTAGCGCCGACTACCGGGGCAGTTTTAGCTGCACTTACATATTCTGCAGTAGCCAAACCGGAGTAAATTATTAATTGAAAAGTAAGTTAACGGTTGGTTTTCCCGTCTTCCTCGCATCTGTCAATATGCGAGCTGGGCTAGTGCTGATAGGACCTTTAATACCAATTCTAAAAACCTACTTTGAATTAAGTACCGCCCAAATATCTTTTTTGGCCGCAATTCCGCTCATATGTTTTGCAGGGTCAAGTTTAATTATGGGATTTGTGGCTCGAATTGGTTCCAGTAACAAGATCATCACCTGGGCATTGATAACACTTTCCATAGCTTTGATTGCGCGAACTTTTACAGGTGTAGTTGGACTCTATGTCTTTTCATTCTTAATGGGCATTTCAATTGCAGTTATGAATTACGAAATTCCAGCATGGGTTAAAGAACATACGCCCAACGATGCCGGATTCATGACGGGTATCTATGTAACGATCATGGGGATTTTCGCAGCTATTTCAGTTGCCATAAGTGTGCCACTTGCCCAGAGTAGTTCGCTTTCTTGGCGCATGGCGATGATTCCTTGGATTTTGATTTCCATTCTGAGCAGCATTTACTGGAAAATAAAAATGAAAAGTAATGGGGATGTATATGTAAAGAAAACACCTCATTTTTGGCGCTCCAAAGCTTTTCGTCATCCTATTGCTTGGGCGCTGGTTTTCTTCTTTGGACTTGAATCAATGGCTTTCTATGCAACTGCTACTTGGTTTCCTACCTTACTTACAACGAAAGGATTCACACTCCGCGATGCTGCAATTGCAATATCGATTTCTGGATTGATCGGAAGTGGTGTCAGCATTGCAGTGCCTCATTACATAGAAAATTTACGAGACCCAAGACGGGTAATCGTTTTGGTCTCTTCTGTAATGACTCTTTCATTTTTTATGATAACCGTGCAAAGTGGGCCAATACTTCTAATTTGGCTAACTCTTTCCAATATCGGCATTTCTATCGTTTTTCCTATTGCCTTGCTGCTTTATGGCACAAAGTCAGATTCTCCTGAAGCGACTCGAAACTTATCAACCATGGTGCAATCTTTAGGGTATGTCATATCTTCAACTGGGCCATTATTTATGGGCACGCTTCATGATTATTTTGATAGTTGGAACGCTGCCATGTATGGCATTGTTGCTATTTGTTTTCTACAAATAATTGCAGGATGGATTGTGGGAAGACCTTCCAAAATTCCTTACTAATTTACTTTGATTCGAATTTAATTTCAGATACATCGATTCGGTTAGCCTTAAAATCATTGATTTTGGCACCACTTGGATATCCAATAGCTAAACCACAAAGCAAACGGTAATCCTTTGAAATTTCAAATTCATTTCTTACTACATCGTCCCAAACATTTACCGCGCCTTGCAAACAAGTGCCTAAACCACGTGAATGAGCTGAGAGGATCAGATTTTCCAGCATCAAACCAGCATCAGATGCCGCAAAGACATCTAAGCTTTTATGAAAATATACGAACATCGCAACAGGAGCGCCAAAAAACTGATAATTCTTACCCCATTGTTCGTCTCTAGCTTTGCGGTCACCTCTTTGAATACCAATCATTTCGTAGAGTTCTTTTCCAACGCGCTCGGCTCTTGGTCGCAGCTCTGGTACATAAGGTTTGGCAATTTTCCAATTACTTGTAGGTAAGCCTTGCCTGTTAATAACTAGTTTTAATTTCTTCCATATTGATCCTCGAAGCGCAGCAGAAAGTACTTGCCATCTTCTTTGAAACTCGTTACTTATTCGATCTCTTTGTGCTCCAGTTGCTATAGCAACTTTAAAAGGACGAGTATTTGACCAACTTGGTGCAGTTAGCGCATCTTTCAAAAGCTCGTCGATCAATTCAAGTGGGACCGAATCAGAAAGAAAATCTCGGGTACTGCGTCTTGAAGCTAAAAATTCGGAGAAATTTCTTTCAGTCATTGCGCCCAATCCATATACTCGTTCCGTGAAATCAATCATTGCAGAGAACCTGGTTAAAACCTACGATAAAGGAAAAGTTCGGGCACTTGATAATTTAAATCTAGAAGTTGAAGAGGGCACTGTGCTCGGCGTATTAGGTCCTAATGGCGCTGGAAAAACTACTACGGTCCGTATCCTCTCAACTTTGTTGAGGCCCGATTCTGGTTCGGCAATTGTTGCTGGAATTGATGTTTTAAAAGAGCCGGATCGAGTTCGCGAACTAATCGGACTATCAGGACAATACGCTGCTGTTGATGAGATTCTCACCGGATATGACAATCTAGTGATGTTTGGTCAGCTCTATCATTTAGGAAAGAGCGCTTCCATTAAAAGAGCTAATGAATTATTAGAGCGATTCGGATTAGCAGAAGCAGCAAAGAGGCCGATCAAAACTTATTCCGGAGGCATGCGTCGTCGCTTAGATTTGGCAGCTTCTTTAATTGTTAAACCAAAGGTGCTCTTTTTAGATGAACCAACTACCGGACTCGATCCGCGTGGCAGACAAGATATGTGGGGAGTAATTGAAGAATTAGTTAAGGGCGGAGTGACTTTGCTTTTAACAACCCAATATTTAGAAGAAGCGGATCAGTTAGCGGATGAAATCGCAGTTATTGATACTGGAAAAGTTATTGCACGAGGAACTTCAGATGCTTTAAAGCGACAAGTCGGTGGAGAGCGCTTAGAGGTTGTAGTAGAAAGTAACCACATTGCGAAAACTTTAGAGATTGTGTCGATAGTAAGTGGATTGAAACCAACTTTAGATGAAGGCTTACGTCAAATTTCTGCACCGGTTTCCACTGGTTCTAAAGCGCTATTTGATGTTTTGAAAGCTCTAGATGATGCTGGCATTCATGCTTTGGATGTTGGCTTGAAACGTCCATCTCTTGATGATGTGTTTTTATCATTAACTGGGCATTCGGCTGAAAATGCTGAGAACAAGGAGGCTAAGTAAATGAGTGCGATTGGTGATGTTTACGTAATTACGCAGCGACAATTAAGACTGCTCACTAGAGTTCCAGAAGTGCTTATTTTCTCAACTATTCAACCAGTAATGTTTGTACTCTTATTCAGATATGTATTTGGTGGATCTATCAATACTGGCCAACCAGGTGGTTATGTTCAATTACTAATGCCCGGAATTTTCGTACAAACAGTGGCATTTACATTGGCAGGAACTGCGTCGGGTTTTGCCGAAGATATGAAGAAAGGATTAATCGATCGTTTTCGATCTTTGCCAATATCGCAATCCGCACTTGTGATTGGTAGAACTCTTGGAGATTCTTTACTAAATATTGTGGTGCTCGCAGTGATGGGTATTGCAGGTTTCGTAGTTGGTTGGCGTCCAAGTAGCGGTGGCGCAAAAGTGGCACTGGGATTTCTTTTCCTTCTTTTCTTTGGCTATGCACTCTCTTGGGTTGGTGTATTGGTTGGTTTATCTGCATCGGATGCTCGAGTAGTGCAGAATGTAAGTTTTATAGTTACTTTCCCGCTTACATTCTTATCAAACGCTTTTGCACCAACTACTGGAATGCCTAGAGCACTGCAATATTTTGCGGAATGGAATCCGGTTTCAACAATGGTAGCCGCCTGTCGCGAACTTTTCGGTTTAGAAAATCAATTTGGCGCAACTGCTGGTTCTTACCCAAGCGAACACCCATTAATAACCTCTTTGGCATACATGATTCTGATTATGGCAATCTTTGTGCCATT
>CAYYFI010000004.1:0-1205 GCA_964471265.1 uncultured Actinomycetes bacterium
GAGTTTTTGAATTGTCGCCAGATCAAGTAAGAGTTGTTTTGGTAGGACAAGATCCTTATCCAAGGTCAGGTGATGCCACCGGTTTGGCGTTTTCAGTGAATCGTGATGCAAACCTTCCTAAATCACTTCAGAATCTTTTTAAAGAGCTATTTACCGATTTGGGAATTTCTCGCAATCAAGGCAACTTAAGTGATTGGCAAGCGCAAGGAGTTTTTCTGATTAATCGAGTCTTAACCGTGCCCATTGGATTTAGTAATGGACATAGGAACATCGGCTGGGAAATATTCACGGAAAAAATAATTAAATATCTGGCGGAGAGTGGCGCGGTAGGTTTACTCCTAGGAAAAAGCGCTCAAGAACTATCTCCATATTTTAAAAAGAAAGTTTTGGCACCGCATCCAAGTCCACTTAGTGCACATCGAGGATTCTTTGGCTCAAAAATATTTAGCGCAGTTAATGAGCTTCTTGACGAGCCTATTAAATGGTAACGGGCGGTACCGATACAAATATCAGCACCGCCCGTTAGTCAAATTTCTATTTAGCCAACCCAGGTGTTAATTGGTGATGACAAGAAATAAACTGTGAATAACGCAGCTACAAGTAGTAGCAACGGATGTACATCCTTGCGACGACCTTGTACGAAACGAATAATCACGTGTGATACGAAACCTGCACCAATTCCTACTGAAATACTGTAGGTAAATGGCATCAAGATAATGGTTAAGAATGCTGGAATTGCAATGCCGAGATCATTCCAATCAATATCCTTGACCTGAGTCATCATTAAGAAGCCCACAATCACCAAAGCTGGGGTAGCTGCTTCGTAAGGGATAACTGCAACAAGTGGTGATAAGAAAGTTGTGAGTAAGAAACAGATACCTGTAACTACAGAGGCCAATCCAGTGCGAGCGCCTTCACCGACACCTGATGCCGATTCGATATATGAAGTATTTGAGGAGATACCTGAAGCGCCACCTGCAACTGCTGCGAGTGAGTCAACCAACAAAATCTTGTCATTGTTAGGGACGTTGCCTTCTTTATCAATCAAACCAGATTCATGTCCGATAGCAGTAACGGTACCAACGGTGTCGAAGAAATCGGAGAGCAAGAGTGTGAATACCAGCAGAATCGCTGCTACTGCTGAAATCTTGCTAAACGAACCAAGCAGATTGAAACTTCCAAGTAGTGAGAAGTCTGGAGTAGCA
>CAYYFI010000004.1:1360-26118 GCA_964471265.1 uncultured Actinomycetes bacterium
CTGGCAATGCTGGGACATTTAAGCCCCAACCCTTTGGATTTACCTTGTCAGGAGCAACAAAATTAGGACCAATCTTGAAAGCGTTTTCGACGATAATTGCCAGTACGGTCGCACTGATAATGCCAATTAACAGCGCTCCTTTTGTCTTACGTACCATCAAAGCCACGATGAACATCAATCCGACAATGAAGACCACGATCGGCCAACCAACTAAGTTGCCACCGTCACCTAATTGCACCGGAACAGGTCCGCTTGCGGTACGACGTACAAATCCAGAATCAACAAGCCCAATTAGCGCAATGAATAATCCGATACCGACTGAGATTGCATATTTAAGTTGCTGCGGAACTGCTTTGAAAACCGCTTGGCGGAATCCAGTAAGAACTAATACGGTAATGATTAATCCTTCTAGAACCACAAGTCCCATGGCATCAGCCCATGTCATTTTGGTAGCAATGCCATAAGCAACGAAGCTATTTAATCCAAGACCAGTAGCAAGGGCTAGTGGAAAATTACCAACCACGCCCATCAAAATAGTTAAAACACCTGCAACTAGAGCTGTCGCTGCAGCAATAAGAGGCAAGTTAGGAGCGTCGCCGCCACCTAGGAATTTTCCTTCGCCATCCTTAACAAAACCAAGGATTAACGGATTTAGAGCCACGATGTAAGCCATGGTGAAAAATGTGACGAGACCGCCACGAACTTCACGACCGACTGTTGAACCGCGCTCTGAAATCTTAAATAGATTATCGAGCATTATCTTCCTTTACTGTTTTGGTTACCGGGGTGTTTTCGACCCGGAGGGGAAGGTTCATGCAAGACCTTAGAGGTTACTTAGAGGTAAAACGCGAAACGACACCTAGAGAGATGGCAACTGATTGACCGATAAAGAGCGCAAATATTGCCGTTCCCACGCCTGTGCGCCCACCCAAGAGCCATCCGATGCTAAATGCTGAAGCTTCAATCGCCAATCTAATCCTGCCAACTCGGATGCCAGTTAAGTTATGAAGGGAGGTCATTAAGCCATCGCGTGGACCTGGTCCCAAACCGCAAGTTATGTAAAGAGCCGAACCAGCTCCTACAAGAGCGACCCCTAAGAAATCGTAAACAATTCCAATACCAAAATTTCCAGCTTCAGGAAAATTACTTACACCGAATTGAATTGCAGCCGCAATGATCACGATATTTGCAAGAGTACCGAATCCAGGTCGCTCACCTAAAGGCCACCAAAAAAAGAGAACTACTGCTGAAACTAGAAATGTCGCTTCGCCAATTGTTAGGCCAGTGCGAGAAGAGAGTCCCTGGGCCAGCACAGTCCACGGTGCATTGCCAGTCATTGAATTAACCAATAATGCATCGCCAAAACCAAAAATAGTTAAACCAAAAAAGAGGATTAAAACTCGTTTTGCTGAGAGATCCCAGCGTCCATTGCTCGTCCACGGAGTTACTGGAATTGTTCGATGCGGTCTTAAAAAAGTAAGCAGCCAGGACATTTGCAAACCCTATCAGGGTAAATACCGGAGTAATGGCGGATTATTTCCGGATTAAATTTCAAATTTATCCATTAGCCTTGCGCTCATGTTTCCGGGAATTGGCACTGTACTAAATATTTCTACGATTCTGATTGGATCCATTGCCGGCATTTTTATTGGTGAACGATTAAAAGAAAAAACTCGTTCTTTAATCACGGACATACTCGGCATGGTGACCATGCTCGGTGCTGCTTCAGCCATAATTCCGCTCTTTAAAGAACAGTATTTATCTGCATTACCAAAAGGTTGGAGCACCATGCCGGTGCTTATGGCGCTTTTGATTGGTGGCATCATCGGGTCAGCTCTCAATCTCGAAGAACGCGTCGAACATTTAGGCGAGTTTCTCAGAAAGAAATTTAAATCCAAGGAAGGATCTTTTGTAGAAGGTTTCCTGGATGCATCGCTTCTATTTGCGATAGGTCCTCTTGCAATTCTTGGATCTATAAGTGATGGCATGGGAAACGGAATTGATCAATTGACCTTGAAATCCATTCTTGATGGTTTTGCCTCAATGGCATTTGCATCCAGCTTAGGGTGGGGAGTAGCAGCTTCGGCAATTTCAGTTGGAATTTACCAAGGATTATGGACAGTTGCAGGTTTATTTCTGGGTAACGTAATGGCCAATTATCAGGTTGACGCTATGACCATAACCGGTGGCGTACTTCTACTCGCCATTGGATTTAGACTTTTGAAAATAAAAAATATCCCGGTGGGAAATCTTCTACCTGCTTTATTTCTGGCACCATTCACGGCGTTGCTATTCCATAGTTTTATTTAACGACTAAAAAGTACCGGCATCAATCACAAATCTATATTTCACATCACTTGCTACGGTGCGTTCATATGCCTTTTCTACATAGTCTGCTTTTACTAATTCAATATCGCTGACGATGTTATGTTGGCCAGCAAAGTCAATCATCTCTTGCAATTCTGGCATCCCACCAATCATTGAGCCAGTAAGCGACTTTCGTCCTTCCAGAAGTGCGCCTGCAGAAACCGCATAAGGAGCATCAGGTAATCCAATAATTACCATAGTGCCATCAATCTTAAGAATACCTAGATAAGCATTGATATCTACCATCGCGGATACCGTGTTTAGCACTAAATCAAATTTTCGGCGCAGTGGCTTCAGATCTTCTTTATCCTTAATTAAAACAAAGTCCTTTGCGCCCATGCGAAGAGCATCATCTTTTTTATTTGCGCTATGAGAAATAACAGTTACTTCTGCGCCCATTGCTACTGCAAATTTAACTCCCATATGACCCAAACCACCTAAGCCCATAACAGCCACTTTCATGCCAGGGCCAACTTTGAAATGTTTGATTGGCGAATAGAGTGTAATTCCGGCACACAGCAATGGAGCCACTCCGGACATTTCTAAATTGCTTGGGATTGTCACTGCATAATCTTGATCAATCACAAAGCCATTTGAATATCCGCCAAATGCAATGGTTTTTCCATCTCGTTCATAACCATTATAAGTACCAGTCATTCCTTCATCGCAATATTGTTGCAACCCTGATTTGCAAGGTGCACATTTGCGACAAGAATCAATAAATACACCAACTCCAATTCGATCGCCAATTTTGAATTTTTTAACAGAACTACCAACTTCGCTAACCACGCCCACAATTTCATGTCCGGGAACCATTGGAAATAAAGCCGGACCCCATTCTTCACGAACCTGATGTATATCTGAGTGACAAATGCCTGCATAAGTAATCTGAAAACCAACATCATTTGCGCCAATAGCGCGGCGCTCAAATACGAATGGTTCTAATGGACCGCCGGCTTTATGCGCAGCTAAACCTTTAACTTTCATAACTACTCCTTAAACTCCTTAAATTTCCTACATTCCTTAAAATTCTCTTACAAAGATAGTTGTTTTAATTACATATACCCATTAATTTTGAAATGGCAAAGTTGGCGGGGAGGTATGAGTAGCTTGCGACGCGCGCGCGTTTATTTTTCGCATATGGTGGCGACGACAGAGTACTTCATAAGCTACCTCGTCTTTACTGTTGGTATCACCGACCACCACCTGTTCACCTTCAGTGACCATTTTTCCATTGATAACTCGGGCATTATGAGTTGCCGCATCTCCACACCAGCAGAGTGCTCGGACTTGCAAAGTTTCTACTCGATCTGCCAATTCGACCAAACGTTGTGAGCCCGGAAATAATTTGGTCCTGAAATCAGCCAAAATTCCGAACGCATAAACATCAATGCCAAGCCCATCAACAATCATGGCTAATTCTTCTATTTGCCGTTCAGTATAAAATTGCGCTTCGTCGCAAATAATAAAATCTATCCGTTCGCCAAGTGACATTCGTTCAATTGTTAATCGATGCAGATTTAAATCCGTATCTACTTCGATGGCCTCTTTTTGTAGTCCTAGTCGTGAAGAAATTAAACCTTCACCGGCACGATCTCGGTTGGTGAAAATCAATCCATTTCGACCGCGAGTTTCATGATTATGGGCAGTTTGTAACGCCAAAGTTGATTTACCAGAATCCATTGTTCCGCAGTAGTAAACCAACTCAGCCATGGCGTTATCCTGCCACGAGCGAATCTAGTTTCGCTCCCAATGCGCCTGCTAAATGCTCTGACATGGCAACAGTTATGTGGGTCTGGTCACGATAAGCCAGCAAACCATCAACTATTGCTGGACACTTTGTTGAACAGAGCAGCGGTATCGGATCAAATATTTCGGCAGATTTGTATGGAATCTTTTCTGGGATCGCGGTATCGCAATATTGATTCGAGGTGAGGCAGATAGGGATGTTGCGATTTGGCCAGGGCGTATCACGGATAAGTAAATGTTTGAATTTGTAGGTATCAGCTTTTGCGTATTCTGACTTCGAAATTCCGTAGTGTTCAAAATTCCCAAGAATTACTAACTCTGGTTTTAATCTTTCGATTTGTGCCAATGCTTCATTTCGGAAAGCCACACAATTAGCCGCTTTAAAGCCACCATTGTCCTTTATCGGAACCTTTAAAGCTGGGCAACTGGATTTGGTATATGTGTAAAGTTTGTAACCACGTTTTTTGGCCCAGATCTCAAGAGCAGGAAACCATTGGGCAGCATGTGAGTCTCCAAGTAGCGCAACTGATCTATTAGCTCTTGTGTCTCCAAAAATGCAATCTTTTCGGATTTTGGATCCTGCATAACCTTGATGACAACCATTTGAGTAGATACTTGGTTTAATAGTTGAATATTCGGTAGTGACATTGGTGCTATTTATCGCAAATGCAGTTCCCGAAAGTAGTAAACCACCAGTAATCGCGCCAATAAACACAGTTCGCACTGGTAATCTCATTTGGCGAATCGGATTTTCCACTAAATTGAAGCTGATCGCCGATAGCCCTATGCAAATCAATAGTGCAAGGATTTTCTCTTTATCTCCCAATTCACGCTGTAGATATAAAGGCGGAATGGTTAACAACGGCCAATGCCAAAGGTAAATTGAATAACTCCAATCACCAATCTTCAATGCAATCGGATTACTCAAAATGAAATTTTTATGCAGCGAAATTAAAATGGCAGCTGCTCCAAATATCGGCAGGAGTGCTGGAATTGCGGGAAATGGCGTTCGTGAATTGAAGATGAAACTGGCTAGGGTAATGGCGGCAATTCCAGGCCAAATCAGTTTGGCGCGCATCGGATAAAGAACCAACAGTGCACCTAACCCTAATTCAAATGCGCGGGTAGGTAGAGAATAGAAAGCAAATATCGGTGAGCTTTTAACAATAATCAATGAAAAAAGAAAACTGCCAATAGTCACGCACATCACTGCAACTTTTCTGAACTTCTTTGTCAGAACAAGTAATAATGGCCAAAATAGGTAAAACTGCTCTTCGACCGCTAACGACCAATAATGAATCAAAGGTGAAGGTGTGGCTCCTAAATTCTGGTAATCATTCTGCCAATGCGCATATAGATAATTCGATACATACCAGGTACTCGCTACTAAATCTTTAGAAAACTGAGTTCGTCCACCACCTGGAGCAAAAATCCAGAAAGCTATGGCCGTTACGAATAGAACTAAGAAGGCTACCGGTAATAATCTTTTCGCTCGTCTGGCGTAGAAATTTCTAAAGGTGAATTTCGGATCATTGATAATTAGTGATGTAATCAAAAATCCCGAAATTACGTAGAAAACATCTACACCTATGTACCCACCAGATAACCAGCCCGCATGGAAAAGCAGTACCAGCACAACAGCTACAGCACGTAACCCTTGTATCTCAGTTGAACGTTGCACTTATAAGAAATCAGACGATAAAAATTGCGTGAATCTCTAAATTTGGGAAAGCAGCTCGAAGTTTTTCTCGTCCTCCTAAGCCGGCAATTTCCAGTAAAACGCCGATACTTGTGACCGTAGCGCCGGTTGCTTGAATGAGTTTGATGGCGGCTGCCAAAGTGCCACCCGTAGCCAGAACATCATCAACGAGTAGAACCTTTTCGCCTGCTTTGGCAGCATCTTTATGTATTTCAATTACATCTGAGCCGTATTCCAAGCCATACTCTTCTCGATGAACGTCATGAGGCAATTTCCCTTTTTTGCGAATCGGAACCACTCCGCGTTTGCTTTGAACTCCAATAGCAGCGGCAAAGAAAAAACCACGAGCTTCAATTCCCGCTATTAAATCTGCACTTGGATCTTCTGCACTCATTAATTCAGCTACCGCTGATAAAGCATCTCCATCCCGAAGCAACGGCGTGATATCTCTAAAAAGAATACCTGGACTTGGATAATCTGGAATATCTCGGATTAAAGAGCGAAGTTCTTCCTTATTCATGGGGATTACCGTATATCTCTTTAACCAACTTCGCCTTGAAGCATTGCTAAGTACCTATAAAGTGTCCGAAAGGGGACTTGAACCCCTAAGGCCTTGCGGCCACAAGCACCTCAAGCTTGCGCGTCTACCAATTTCGCCACCCGGACTTTAAGGAGTGAACTTTATCGGAGTAGGAAAGTTAAAGGCAAAAGCGCAAATAACTTGATTTTGTTAGATAATCGCTTTATGAACAACCAGGTTACTGAAGATGCAATCAAGATTTGCCAAGATCTAATTCGGATTCCGAGCGTCAATTATGGTGATAATAAGGGAGATGAAAAGGCGGTTGCAGAGTACGTTGTAGCTTCGCTGGCGGAAGTTGGTATCTCCGCAAAGATTTACGAAGCCGCACCAAATCGTTGTAATGTCGTTGCAAACATTGAAGGATCTGATAAATCTCGTCCTGGTTTAGTTCTGCATGGACATATTGATGTAGTGCCAGCCGCTGCTGAAGAGTGGCAAGTAGATCCATTTGGTGGCGTCATTAAAGATGGCGCAATTTGGGGTCGTGGTGCAGTTGATATGAAAAATATGGATGCCATGATGCTGGCAATAGTTCGCAACTGGGCTCGAAATGGAATCAAACCACCAAGAAATATAGTTCTGGCGTTTTTTGCAGATGAAGAAGCTGGCTCCATTTACGGTTCACGTTGGATGGCTAAGGAGCATCCGGAAGTTTTTGCTGGTTGCAACGAAGCGGTCTCAGAAGTCGGCGGTTTTTCAGTTACTTTATCAAACGGTAAACGGCTTTACATGATCGAAGCAGCGCAAAAGGGAATTCATTGGATTAAGTTAACCGCAAGTGGCATTGCTGGACATGGTTCATTTATCAATAATCAGAATCCTGTCACTGCAATTTCTGAGGCAGTATCGAAAATAGGAAATTACGAATGGCCACAGACCTACACCTCTGCGGTAAAGGAATTATTTACCGCGATTGCTAATACCTTAGGAAAACCATTAGCGAATGATTATCGAGAGTTACTCGTGGAGATTCCGTCGGTGGCCAAAATGATTGCCGCCACTTTGCAGAATACAGCCAACCCAACCATGTTAGATGCGGGGTATAAGGCAAATGTGATTCCAAAGGAAGCAAGTGCAGTTGTTGATGGAAGGTTTCTTCCTGGTTATGAAGATGCACTAAATAGAACTTTGGCAGAAATCGTTGGGCCGGATATTAAGATTGAAACAATCACTAGAGATATTGCTTTGGAAGTTCCATTTGAAGGACCCTTGGTGGAAGCAATGAAATCAGCCATCACTAAGTTGGATCCAGATGCAATACCGGTGCCGTATTTGATGAGCGGCGGAACCGACAACAAAGCCCTCAGCGATTTAGGTATTACTGGTTATGGCTTCTCGCCATTGCGTTTACCCGCTGATTTAGATTTCATGGCACTTTTTCATGGAGTAGATGAGCGAATTCCATTGGAATCTTTAGATTTTGGCGTTAAAGCTTTAGAAGATTTTCTACTTAACAGCTAACTTCATCCAAAGCTTGGCGTACCACACCAGGAAGCGTAATCTCTTCGCTGCGCAAGATTCCTCTAAGTTGGGCACCAGTTCTAGCACCAACAATTGCACTGGTTACGCCTACTGCATCTCGTACCCAAGCCAAAGCAACTTCCAATGGTGAATAACCCAATCCATCAGCTGCAACTTGAACTGCTTCAACAATTCGTTTACTTCTCTCATCGAGATATGGTTCAACAAATCCTGCGAAATGTGGACTAGCGCCTCTAGAGTCAGATGGAGTTCCATTCCGATATTTACCGGTGAGCACGCCACGACCTAATGGTGACCATGCCAAAATGCCAACATTCAACTCAATCGCACAGGGAAGAACTTCTGTTTCTATCTCTCTATTTAGAAGCGAGTATTCATTTTGCAATGTTGCAATTGGAGATTTCGTTTCTTGTTTCGTTACAGCCCTGGCACTTTGCCAACCGGAATAATTGCTAACGCCAACGTATCGAGCACGCCCGGATTGATATGCGGTTTCAAGTGCCGCAAGGGTGTCATCTAATGGAGTTGCGTCATCCCAGGTATGAACTTGCCATAAATCGATGTAATCAGTACCTAATCTCTTTAAAGAAGCATCAAGTTCCGATAGCAGTGCACCTCTTGACGTGTTAACAGTGCGCACACCATCTACGAAAGTAATTCCGCCTTTAGTTGCAATAACCATCTCTTCACGCTTAAAAAGAGATCCCACCAGACCTCCAATAACTTTCTCGGAATCTCCAGCTCCATAAACTGCAGCAGTATCTAGAAAATTTCCACCTGCATCAAGAAAAGCGCGAGCTTGGTCGGCAGCTTCGTGTTCATCGGTATCTCGACCCCAAGTCATAGTTCCTAGACCTAATCGAGAAATAGATAGACCGGTTGCCCCAGCTTTGCGCATTTCCACAGTGCGAACTTAGACGAATTTGAAGTGATTGCATTAACCTTTTGGCCTCATGTCTCGAATTTTCTTATTGCGTCACGCACATTCAACCGCCAATGCCAAAGGAATTCTTGCTGGCCGTTTAGAAAATATAGCGCTTTCTAAGGACGGCTATATGCAACGTGACAAGTTAGATAGCCGGTTATCAGAAACTTTTTTTAGTCAAATTATTTCTAGTCCGATGCAAAGATGTCGGGAAACTATTCTAAATATTGAATCAAATCCAGAAATTGTTGAAGAATTTCAAGAGGTTCATTATGGTGATTGGACAGGTAAGAAAATGAGTTCTCTAATGCGCAATTCAGCCTGGCGTGAAATCCATAAGAATCCTGCATCGGTTAGGTTTCCGAATGGAGAAACACTTCCTGAAGTTCAAACCCGCTCGTTGTTGGGTTTAGATATGCATTTAAATTCAAAAGCTAAAAATATTTTGATATCTACACATGCTGACGTTATTAAGGTAATAATTCTGCATGCACTCGGAACCCATTTGAATAATATTGATAAGTTGCAGATTGATAATGCCAGCATCTCAATTATTGATAGAGATAAAAACGGTTTACGCGTAGTGCGTGTTAATGACAATAGTTCGAAAATCAAGGAATTACTTGTATGACTCGCGCCAGGATCCTAGATCCAATAGAGAGCTTTGTAGTTGGCACCATAGGTCAGCCTGGAGAGCGTGAATTCTACCTTCAGGCTAAATATCACAGCGGTATTCATAGTTTTGCTATCGATAAATTGCAAGTATCAGCTCTGTCAGATCGAATTGCCTTGTTAATAGGCGAACTGAAAGCAGCAGACTACCGTTTTGAAAATATCATAGTGAGTAATTTTGAAGTTCCGCTAATCCCTGAGTTTCAAATCGGGGTAATTGGAATTGTTTGGATGGGAAATACAGAACAAGTTTCACTAGATCTTCAGGAAATTGTTGCAGGAGACAATGATTTAATTCCAATTGAAGAAGATGAAGGTCCATCCATATTTCGATTACTTATGTCACCAGATATTGCCAATGCATTTATCAGCCAAGCTCGAAAAGTAGTCGCGGCTGGCAGAGCACCGTGTCCATTTTGTGGACTGCCCATCAACAAAGAGGGGCATCTCTGTCCGAGGGCAAATGGTTATCGAAGATAAACTTTTTGAACTCCAACACGGTGAGATTGAAGTAGTTGGTCGTTTAGTGAATGCATCAAATGCTTCACTTTATTGCAAAGTTGGATCAGTATCTGCAATTTATAAACCTATCGCTGGTGAGCGTCCACTTTGGGACTTTCCTAGTGGTCATCTCGCTTGGCGAGAAGTTGCTACATACAAAGTAAGTCAAGCGCTAAATCTTAATTGTGTACCTCCAACCATTATGCGCGAGGGACCTTTTGGAGATGGTTCTTTGCAACTCTGGATTGAAGATTGCGAAGAAATAGGTGAGCGATATCTAGACAAATCTATAGGACTTAGGAAAATTGCACTGCTTGACGCAGTTGTAAATAATACAGATCGCAAGATCGGACATCTGCTGTTTAAGGATAATAGAGTTTTCGGTTGTGATCATGGAGTTACTTTCCATGAAGACTACAAACTAAGAACCGTACTCTGGCAGTTTGCTGATCAGAATTTAGAAGAAGATGAATTAAATTCTTTGAGAAACTTCAACGCAGAATTGGATTCATATTTGACTCAGCGTGAAATAGAAGCGCTTAATGAACGAATTGCTAATCTATTAAAATCCCTAAAATTCCCTTTGCCACCTACTGATTGGCCTGCTATCCCATGGCCACCGTATTAATAGATATCTAATACAATTTATCCTTATGAAGAGTTGGCCGGCAGCAGATATTCCTGATATTCCAAAGGCTTCAACACCACTCAAAATTTATTCCACCAAAGCGCAATCTTTAATTGAAATTCCGGCTAAAGCTAAATATCAAATGTATGTTTGCGGAATTACGCCCTATGATGCTACTCATCTAGGACATGCGGCTACATATTTAACTTTCGATTTAGTGCATCGCTATTGGTTGGCAATGGGAGCACAAGTAAATTACATTCAAAACATTACTGATATAGATGATCCATTATTGGAAAGAGCCAATCGAGATGGTGTTGATTGGCAAGATTTAGCGCATTCACAAATTGACCTATTTAGGTCTGATATGGAAATGCTGAGAATTCTGCCACCAGCACATTACGAAGGTGCAGTAGAAGCTATTCCAGATGTAATTACGGCAATTGATAAACTTGCATCGAAAGAGTCCGTCTACAACGTAGATCAAGATAGATATTTCGAAATTCAAAAAGATGCAGAATTCGGTAATGAATCTCATTTACCGCGTTCCGAAATGCTTCGTATATTTGCCGAACGTGGTGGTGACCCAGATCGGGCGGGCAAGCGAGATCCGTTAGATGCGCTGCTTTGGTTGGCCAAACGGCCAAATGAACCAGCTTGGGAGTCGAAATTTGGTCCGGGTCGACCTGGGTGGCATATCGAATGTGCTGCGATCGCACTTAAGCATGCAACTTTAAATTCAGATTACATATTAGATATTCAAGGCGGAGGCCAAGATCTTATTTTTCCTCATCATGAAATGTCAGCTTCGCAAGTAAGGCTTTTAACTAATCTCGAATTTGCCAGAGCTTACGTTCACGCAGCGTTAATTGGGCTCGATGGCGAAAAAATGAGTAAATCTCGCGGGAATTTAATTTTTGTTTCTAAATTGATTTCGGACAATATTTCACCAATGGCCATTCGTTGGGCGCTATTGAAGCGACCTTATAGAACTGAATATATGTGGATGCGAACTGAAACAGCACAGGCGCAACATGAACTTGAAAAATTAGCTTTAAAATTGAAATCAAGCGAGATACCACCAACATCGCAGATAATTGGCAACATCTATGAATGCATAGCCAATGATCTAAACAGCGCTGCAGCTATAGACATGATAAATAAATGGGTTGATTCCAATGGCACGGGTGGGGACGCCAAAGCGTTACAAAGTGTTTTGGACGGTTTACTGGGTATCGCCTTGCCGGCGTAGGAATCTTTCAAATTCTTTAGCAATATCTTCACCAGTTGCTTCTTCAAGTTCCGATTCATCTAGGTCAAGTTCTAATTGCTTCACATAATCACTTATCTCTGTATCTTCTTCTGCCAATTGAGTAACCGCAATTTCCCAAGCTTTCGCCGCTTCTGGTAAATCACCTACTGGCAGAGTAACTTCAAAGAAATCACTCAACTCTTCAATTAGCGCCAGGGTTGCTTTTGGCGATGGTGATCCTGATGCATAGTGGGGCAACGCGGCCCAGATTGAGCAAGCATCAATGTCGCGCTTCTGGCATAAATCTTGAACCACTCCTAAAATTCCAGTTGGACCTTCATACCTACTAACTTCAAAGCCAATCTTTGATGCAAGTTCTGGGTTTGAACTAGTACCAGTTACCGAAATTGGTCTGGTATGTGGCGCATCTGCCAGCAAAGCACCTAGATTTACAACTAGATCAACTTCTAAGTCTTCAAATAAATCCAGTAGTTGATTGGTAAATGTTTGCCATTTAAATGATGGTTCTGGTCCCATTACAACAACTAAGTCAAAATCAAAATTCGGAGTTTTAATGGCATAGATATTCGTGTTTGGCCATTTCAGTTGCCGAATTTGAGAATTATTTACAAAAACCATTGGTCGAATCTGTTGATAATCATAAAAATCTTCTGAGATCATCTCCGCAATTAAAGTTTCCTGATTACCAGAAATATTCAACAGATGTGTTATCGCTCCAGTAGCAGCCTCTCCAGCGTCACTCCAGCCATTAAAAGCAAGAATTGCTACCGGGTTTCTCAACTCCGGTATCTGATGAATCTTCACAATGACACCTTACGGTAACCTTTCGCAGGTGGCGAGCAACTTCTTCGAAGCAGTTTTATTCGACATGGATGGTTTGACCATAAATTCAGAACCACAATGGTTGGAAGCCGAAATTGAGCTAACTGCACCTTACGGCTATCAGTGGAGTATCGAAGATCAAGCATTCTGTCTTGGTGGGCCACTTTCTAAAGTAGGGCAGTACATGGCAGACGTAACGGGCGCTGCCAAAGATGGAGATACTTTTCGCAAAGAAATTATTGACTTAATGGTTAAAAAAGTTACCACCAGTGCAACTTTCATGCCTGGGGCTTTGAGTTTAATTCATAGTTTAAATCTAGCTGGTATTCCTCTGGCATTAGTATCTGCAAGTCCCAGGGTTATCGTTGACGCCGCGTTAAGCCATTTCCAAACTATTCCTTTCAAAGCCACAATTTCATCCGATGAAGTGAAAGTTACAAAACCTGACCCTGAAGGCTATTTAAAAGCCGCATCCATCTTGAAAACAGATATTAAAAATTGTTTAATACTTGAAGATTCAGCTACTGGTGTAGCAGCTGCTCGAGCAAGTGGAGCTAAAGTAATTGCGGTACCGCATTTGGTGAGGATTGAACCTGATCATCAAACTAAAATAGTTAATTCACTTGAAGAATTGAGTGTTGATTTACTACAAGATTTATGTGCAAATTGGTAACAAATTATCTATTGAATGCTGGACAAATATTTTTAAACGAGCACCAATCGCAAAGTCGACTTTTTTGTGTAGGCCAATAATTCTTAGAGATAGAAACTTTAATATCAGCACCTACCTGAAATGCTTTCTTTTCTACCGACAATATTTCTTCTTCTGTCGGTGAACTTTTCAACGCCTGCTGATTTCCAAGATACAAGAGTTGTAATAATTTTGGGATTTCACCATGGATGCGATACCAAAGTAGGGCATAGAAACGTAGTTGAAAGAGCGCTTTTTCTTCATAACCTGGTTTAGGAGATTTACCTGTTTTGTAATCAACGATTCTAACCTCACCAGTTGGAGCCACATCAATTCGATCAACATAACCGTGTAACAAAAGCGAGTCGATTTCACCTAATTCTAGGTGTGCTTCCATATGAGTTGGTTGGAAACTTTGTGGGTTTTCTAACTGGAAATAAGAGGTTAAAAGTGCGTGAATTCGGTCCAACCATTCATTTTCATTAAGAACTAAAGATTCTAGTTCTGGCAATTCTTCTTTCTGAATATTCCAGTGAAAAGTGCTCCTGGCAATCGCGTTATCCAAAGTGCGAGCTGAAATTGGTTGTGCCAGTAATTCCTCAAGAATTGAATGAACTAAAGTGCCACGAACTGCATCCAGACTTATTGGTTCCGGCAATTTTTGAATCACCCGATAGTTGTATAACTGTGGACATTGTTGATATTCACTGATTCTGCTAGGCGAAAGTCTGATCACATCCATAATTGAGCGTTAATTTAGCCCAGTTGCGAAGTCATCTAAGATAGGCGCGTGGGAACTAACAACGGAATTTTCTCAGCCGGCGATCGAATTCAATTGACCGACAACAAGGGGCGGCAATATTCCTTCAATTTAACCCCCGGTAAAGAATTTCACACGCACCAAGGATTCATAAAACATGATGAATTAATTGGATCGCCGGAGGGCAGTGTGGTCAGCATTAATTCGACCACCGGTGTTGCTCAGAAATTTATGGCATTCAAACCATTGCTAACTGATTATGTATTAACTATGCCGCGGAGCGCCACCATTGTTTACCCCAAAGATGCCGCATTGATAGTTGGTTTTGCAGATATCTTTCCAGGTGCTCGGGTTTTAGAAGCAGGCGTAGGTTCGGGTGCATTGACGCTCTCATTGCTTCGCGCAGTAGGAACAAATGGATTGGTTCACTCAGTTGAACGTCGAGATGAATTTGCTGCAAATGCTAAGTCAAATATCGAACATTATTTTAATGGAATACCAACAAATTGGACGCTTACTATTGGCAGTTTGGAAGATCAGCAATTAACGCAAAAATATGATCGAGTGATCTTGGATATGTTGATGCCGTGGGAATGCATTGACTTAGCTGCAAATGTATTGGTGCCAGGTGGCGTGTATATGGCCTACGTTGCCACAACTACTCAACTTTCAAATGTAGCGGAAGCCTTAAAGAAAGATGGCAGATTCACCGAACCTGAAAGTTTTGAATCATTAGTACGTCCTTGGCATCATGATGGTTTAGCAGTCAGACCAGAACATAGAATGATTGGCCATACAGGCTTTCTGATTTTTGCAAGACGTATTGCTCCAGGAACAGAATTACTTCCACGTAGACGGCGTCCTTCGAAAGGTGCTTATGGCATCGGAGAAGAATGAACGATTAATTAATTTAACAATAGCTTTGCTTGCTACCAAGAAATATTTAACCAAAGCACAAATTTTCAAAGCTATTCCCGGATATGAGGGAAGTGGCGAAGCCACGGATCGAATGTTCGAGCGCGATAAGGAAGAGTTACGCTCATTGGGTATCGAAATTGAGATGAAAAATATTGATCCGCTTTTCGAGGATGAAATCGGATATCGAATTTCGCCTGAACGATATAAGTTCGACTTAGGTCCGCTAACACCTGAAGAGGTCGCATTACTCGCTTTGGCTGCCGAAGCATGGAAGGAGAGCGCACTAGCGGACTTAGCACGATCAACTTCGATACGTCTACAGTCACTTGGAATTAATTCGAATTTTTCAGAATTGCCATTAGCCCCAACAATTGCAAATGTACCCACCAATTTTTCAGAAATTTTGGAGGCGATCGAATTAAGCAAAATTATCCAAATTGATTACGTTAATTCAGAAGACCAAGTGGAGTTCAAAGAATTAGCACCGTTAGGAATATTTTCTCAAAGTAATAGGTGGTATTTGTATGCGATAGACCGAGCAAAAAACGAGCCACGAAGTTATCGTTTGGATCGAATTGAAGGCGCAATTAAGCGCCTGAAAGAAGGATTTCAAAAGCCAGACTTCACCTTACCTAAGAATCATTTTCCAGAAATCGAAATACTTTTCAAGGTACGTCGTGACCATGCTTTAGAACTAGTTAATCAATCAGAATTGATTTCGGAAGCAGATGAATGGCTTACCCTTCGAAAATCTTTTGCATCAGAGTTCGAAGCCACAAGTAAAATTCTGCAGTTTTCGCCTTATGTTGTCGTGCTACAACCGGTGCAAGTGGTTAGTGCGGTAACCAAATCATTGGCCGAATTGCGAAAACTTCATGGTTAATAATCCAAGACTTGCTAGATTAATTGATCTAGTGCCATTCATTTCAGTTAATCAAGGAATCTCTATCCAAGAATTAGCCAGGAAATTCGCAGTATCCACAAATGAGATTGAAAAAGATTTATGGCTCTTATACATGTGTGGATTACCGGGTCAAACACCCCTCGAACTTATGGAATTTGAATTCGAAGACGGATTTGTAACGGTTCGAAATGCAGACGAACTTAGATTCCCTAGAACGTTGACGCAAACCGAAATTGCCACCTTGGTAATTGGACTTGAAATTTTACAGAGTCGAGGCAGTAAAAATGTTGAAAATTTAAAGAATCGTTTGATTTCGAAGCAGAAAGCCAGAGTTGATTTTGTCCCTTCGGCAACTGAAAAGTATCTTCCCGAGATTACTAAGGCCATCCAAGAAAATTTGGTTTTGAAGATAAATTATTTAGGAAAAAACCGAGAAATTATCCCGTTTGAAACTTACCAGGAGGGTTCAAATACCTATTTGCGCGCATTCTGCAAGACTGCAAATGACTGGCGCACTTTTAAAATTGCAAAAATTCAGGATTTGGAGCTAACTGATTGTTCAGAACTGATTCCAAATCATGTTCCAACATCTGTTAAGTTGATAACCACAACCATAAAAGTTCACCACAACGCGCGGTTAGTGCGAGAATTACTAGGCGGCACGGATGAGATTCAGGTCTATTCGATAGATTGGTTGATTTCGCAAGTTCTAGCCTTGGGCGGGGCAGTTGAATTATTGGATCCTATGATGAGAAAAGCGCTGATAGAGCGTATTCAGACTAGCCAAAATCAATATCTCTAGTAATCTTTAGCCATGTTTTTACGCGAACCTACCCATATCCTGCTTCTAGTTTTAGTGCTTGTCATTCTCTTTGGAGCCAAGCGTCTACCTGACTCTGCTAAGTCAGTAGCTAAGTCACTTCGTATCTTCAAATCTGAAATGAAGGATGGCAAGGATGCGAAGGATGAATCCAAAGATGACAAGAAGGATTCGCAAGACAACTAAATCGTGGCTAGCACAACAGGCGGCGCCATGCCGCTGCTTCAACATTTAGCCGAATTTCGTGAGCGTATTTTTAAATCCGCGATCATTATTAGCGTTGGTTTTGTAATTAATTGGTTTTTCTATAACCAAATAGTGCAAAAATTGGCAGAGCCAGTCTGTGATCTCAATTTAGCTCAACGAAATAATTCGGAACAATGCGGTGCACTGTATATAAATGGTGTTTTGGGACCTATAAATTTACAAATAAAAGTTTCATTGATTGCCGGTTTAATAGTTACCGCTCCGCTTTGGATCTACCAACTATGGGCATTTGTTTCTCCAGGTTTACATAAACACGAGAAGAAACGGGCATTTCTTTTTCTCACGGCGGCAACCCCGTTCTTTGCCGGAGGAATTACACTCGGTTATCTAATCTTGCCGGTAGCTATTAGAGTTCTTTTTGGATTCACACCTAGTCAACTACAGAATCTAATTAACTTTGGGGATTATCTTGATTTTGTACTGCGAGTTATCCTGCTGTTTGGTTTAGCTTTTGAACTACCGGTATTTCTGGTTACTTTAAATTTATTAGGTGCAGTCACCGGAACCACAATTTTGAAGCACTGGCGCGGTTGGGTTTTTGGGATCACTGTTTTTATTGCAGCATTTACTCCTTCCGCTGATCCTTTAACCATGATGTTATTAGCGATTCCGCTTTATATTTTCTACTTTGCCGCGGGTGGCATCGCCCTTTTAAACGATCGTAAACGCCGTGTGGCTCTTAGCGATTAATCCAACCAGCGGTCGAGGTAAAGGAAATCGAGTAGGGCAAGAAGTTTCCAATTTTCTGGCTGATCGCAAAGTGGATTACCAAGTAATTACCGGTGCTAATGCGCTGCAGTTACAAGAGAACTTGCGCCGCGAAATTGTTAAAGGTCAGGGCATTATCGCGGTAGGTGGGGATGGACTGATGCATATGTGCATTCAGATTGCAGAATCTGCCAATTTACCAATAGTTCCTATTCCTGCTGGTACTGGAAATGATTTTGTTAGGGCACTTGGTTGGAATCCTGAAAAACCGCTTGAACCTTTGTGGCAAGCGCTAAATTCAGAGTCAGTAACAATTGATTTAGGGAATGTTGATGGTGAATTTTTCGGAGCAATCGCTTCTACCGGTTTTGATTCCATAGTCAACGAGCGCGCAAATACGATGAAGTGGCCTAAGGGCCCAGCAAAATACAACGTGGCAATGGCTTTAGAACTGCCAAAATTTAATCCCATTGAGTATCGATTTGTAATCGATGGTAAGGAATATTTTCGAGAAGCTATGTTGATTGCAGCTGGTAATGGCACTTCTTATGGCGGGGGAATGCTTGTTTGTCCAGATGCAAAGCTCACAGATGGATTATTAGATTTGATGATTCTTAATCCAGTATCAAAACGTGAATTTATTCAAATATTTCCTTCAGTTTACGAAGGCAAACATGTTCATCACCCACAAGTTGAGATCATCAAAGCAAAAGAAATCTATTTGGAGTCAAATGCGGTGTGTTATGCAGATGGCGAACGAATCGGTCCATTACCGGCAACAATTTCGGTTGCAGAAGCAGCGCTTTCAACATGGATGAAATGAGTCCTTCGGAACGTTTAGCCGCGGTTAAGCAACGTAATAAACATCCAAAAGCCACGATCTATTTCGAAACTTTCGATTTTGAGTTAGATAGCTTTCAAATCGAGGCTTGTTTTGCAATTGAGGAAGGTAAGGGTGTCTTGGTTGCGGCACCAACCGGCGCTGGAAAAACCATCGTAGGAGAGTTTGCTGCTTATCTTGCCGTAGAACAGAATAAAAAATGTTTTTACACCACACCAATCAAAGCTCTATCTAATCAAAAATATCAAGAATTTGTGGAGCGATTTGGAGAAGATCGAGTTGGACTATTAACCGGCGACAACAGTGTAAATAGTGATGCAGAGATTTTGGTAATGACCACTGAAGTTCTGCGCAATATGCTCTACACAAATTCGTCTTCATTGCTGAATTTGGGTTATGTGGTAATGGATGAAGTTCACTACCTGGCAGATAAGTTTCGTGGCGCGGTATGGGAAGAAGTTTTGATTCATCTTATGGAGAGTGTTCAAGTTATCTCTTTATCGGCGACCGTTTCAAACGCGGAAGAATTTGGCGAATGGTTACAGGCGGTGCGGGGCGATACTGCCGTTATAGTTTCGGAAAATCGACCAGTTCCACTTTATCAACATGTGCTAATCGGAAATCGACTAATAGATCTTTTTAATGACGACGGAACAGTAAATCAAGCACTTTTCAAAAGCGAGAGAGAGGCCTTGCGGCGAATTCGTACGCCACGACATAAAGGTCGATTTGATGACGAAAATAGATTAAATCGTGCGGAAGTGATAGAAAAACTGCAGTCAAATCAAATGTTGCCAGTCATTACATTCATTTTTTCAAGACAAGGTTGTGATTCCGCAGTAAAGCAATGCCTTTCCGCAAATTTAAGGTTAACTAGCACCGAGGAACGTGACGAAATTCGAACAACTGCCAGTAAATATACTTCTACGATTGACTCTGAAGATTTAGAGTTACTCGGCCACCATGAATGGTTGGCCGCTCTGGAAAGAGGAATTGCGGCACACCATGCTGGATTACTTCCCGTATTTAAATCATGCGTAGAGGAGCTCTTCCAAAGAGGATTATTGAAAGCCATCTTTGCAACTGAAACTTTAGCGCTTGGGATAAATATGCCAGCACGCACTGTGCTTTTAGAGAAGTTATCAAAGTGGAACGGTGAAGCGCACGTTCCAATAACGCCTGGCGAATACACACAATTAACTGGTAGAGCAGGTCGCCGCGGAATCGATATTGAAGGTAATGCAGTAGTTACCTGGTCGCCGACCGTTGATTCTGCCTCTGCCGCCGGCTTGGCAGCAACGCGCACATATCCACTAAGAAGTTCTTTCTCACCAACTTATAACATGTCAATTAATTTGTTGGAGCGCTATGGACGTGATCGAGCTCGAAATTCTTTGAAGTCCTCATTTGCCCAATTCCAAGCTGATAGGGCAGTGGTTGGTTTAGATCGCCAAATTCGAAAGAACAATGAGGCAATTAAGGAATATCAAACTGAAACACTTTGTCATCTAGGAAATTTTGCTGAGTACGCCAAGATTCGCCGAGAAATTAAACAGGCTGAGACTTTGATTTCAAAGCGTGGCCGTATAGATAATAAACAACGCGCACATTTAGAACAGGAGATTTCTGGATACCGCAAAACTCTTAGACAACACCCGTGCCACGCATGTAATGAACGTGAAGCACATGCACGAATCGCTGAGCGTGCAGATCGATTAATAAAGGAGAATGAAGGACTCTCGGCGCGAGTAGATAATCGCACCAATGTGATTGCTAAAACCTTTGATCGAGTCACTCAAGTTCTAGCCAAGTTAGGTTATTTACATGAAGATGCAGTAACCCCGACTGGAAAGATGCTTTCTAAAATATACGCGGAATCGGATTTAGCTATTGCAGAAACAATAAATAGTGGGTTGTTAGAAAAATTATCAGATATTGAATTAGCCGCAGTGCTATCGGTCTTTATTTTTGAATCAAGAAAACCGGAAGCTCCAAAGATTCCAAATTCGCAAGTTCAAGAAGCTTTGAAAGAGGTAGTTTCAATTTGGTCTAAATTGCACAATCTGGAGAGTGAGTACGATGTCAAAACACAGAGAGAGCCTGATTTTGGCTTCTGTTGGATGGCTTTTCGCTGGGGTGGCGGTCACGGTTTAAATTCGGTACTGCGAAATTCAGATTTATCAGTTGGAGATTTTGTACGAGCAATTAAACAATTGATAGATTTACTCAATCAAGTTGCAGGTGCCAAACTTGAACTTAGAGAGAAATGTTTGTCTGCAGTTAAAAAGCTAGATCGTGGAGTAGTTATTTATCTAGGGGGATTATCTTGAGTTTGATGCTTTTAGATAGTGGTTCCCTTTGGTATCGCGCTTTTTATGGCATGCCAGATACTCTGTTGGCTCCAGATGGCACACCTGTAAATGCAATTCGCGGTTACTTAGATATGTCAGCTCGACTTATTTCTATGTATCGTCCAAAAAGATTAGTTGCATGCCTGGATGGCGATTGGCGACCGTCTTGGCGCGTGGAACTTTTTCCAGATTACAAAGCTAATCGTTTGGAAGAGGATGGCGAAGCTGAAGAAGAGCCTGATTTATTAACACCACAGATTCCAATTCTCTTAGACGTTTTGGATGCATTTGGAATTCCAATCGTTGGTGCAGATGATTACGAAGCCGACGATGTTATGGCCACCTATGCAGTATCAGAACCAGGTCCGATTCGAATCGTTACTGGAGATAGAGATCTCTTTCAATTAGTGAAACCAGATCCAGATATTCAAGTTATCTATTTGGCTAGAGGAATTAGTAATCATGATTTAGTCGATCAAAATTGGATTGCAAAAAAATATGAAATTCCGGGAGATAGATACGGCTTATTTGCCACCTTTCGCGGGGATGCATCAGATGGATTACCTGGAGTAAAAGGAATCGGTGAAAAAGGCGCTGCCTTGATCGCAAGACATTACGCAACGGCTGAAGATGCCATAGCCGGCGCATTAGCCGAACATGAACATTTATCGCCAGCGCTACGTAAGAAAATAATTGATGGTCAAGAATATTTAAGCTTTGCACCTAAATTAGTAGCTTGTGCAACCGATGTACCGTTGCCAAAAATTGATTTAACGCTGCCGAAGAAACCAAAATCCCAAGATGCATTTGAAAAGATAAAGGAACTCCAAGAGCGATATGGCCTAGGAGCCTCAGTAGATAGGCTGATTTCAGCGCTTAATTGGTAGCCGATTGGTAGCCGATTGAGCGTAATATTTAGCCGATAAGTTACATTATGTTAAGTAAACTTATTGGAAATCTGTAACCGGCGGACAGGTACAGATCAGGTTCCTATCCCCGTGAGCGCCGTCGATGCGCCCTACCGTAGGCCAATATTTGCCTCTCTTACCCATCAGTGGCGAATTTTGACCACCTGGAAAGGCTGCAAATTCGCGGCTATAAGGACGTTGCCAATCGGCTTTTAAAAGGTCCGCTGAAGTATGAGGTGCATGTCTTAGCGCGCTATCTTCAATAGCTACCTTGCCTTTACGAACCTCATCAATTTCCAGTCCAATCTGCTTCATCGCCTCAATAAATCGATGAATTTCAGTTAAATCTTCGGATTCAGTTGGTTCTACCATCAAAGTTCCTGGCACCGGGAAAGACATTGTTGGTGCGTGAAATCCAAAATCCATTAATCGCTTTGCAACGTCGTCAACGCTTACCCCAGTCTCCTTGGTAATTTCACGCAAATCCAAAATACATTCATGTGCAACTAAATTATTTGCGCCGGTGTAAAGAATTGGGAACATCGAATTAAGTGATTGTGCAATGTAGTTAGCAGAAAGAATTGCAACCTGTGTTGCCCGAGTTAATCCTGCGCCGCCCATCATTGCAATATATGACCAAGAAATTGGCAAGATACTTGCAGATCCAAATGGAGCTGCCGAAATCGGACCAGGTCCGGTGGCTGGACCAGCAGTTGGATCGAGTGGATGGTTTGGTAAGTAAGGAGCTAAATGCGCTCTAGCAATTACTGGCCCAACACCTGGTCCTCCTCCACCATGCGGAATAGAGAATGTTTTATGCAAGTTCAAGTGCGAGACATCGCCACCAAATTTGCCAGGCTGTGCCGTTCCTACCAACGCATTTAAATTTGCGCCATCAACATAAACCTGACCACCTGCATCATGTACCAATTCACATATTTCTGAAATTGCTGATTCAAAAACACCATGCGTTGATGGATATGTGACCATTAACGCCGCTAATACTTCACGATGTTCTGCGATTTTGGCCTTTAGATCTTCAACCGAAACATTTCCCGTTTCATCACAAGCAATAACAACTACTTTCATGCCCGCCATCACCGCTGAAGCTGCGTTGGTGCCATGCGCTGATGAGGGAATTAAACAAATATTGCGCCCTGCCCCACCATTTGCATCTAAATATTTGCGAATCGCAAGTAGCCCAGCAAATTCACCTTGGGAACCTGCATTTGGTTGCAGCGAAACATTGTCATAACCGGTAATTGCGACTAACCAATCTGATAATTCTTTGATTAATTGGCGTGACCCAGTTGTTTGATCAGCTGGCGCAAATGGATGTAATTGACCAAACTCTGGCCAAGTAACTGATTCCATCTCAGTTGCCGCATTTAATTTCATGGTGCAGGAACCCAACGGAATCATGGTGCGATCCAAAGCTAAATCCCGGTCGGCCAAATTACGCATATATCGCATCATGGCGGTCTCATTCTGATAAGAATGGAAAACTGGATTTGTTAAATACTCACTGGTTCGAAGCAGGTTGGCAGGAATACTGCTCTCCCCTTTATCAACTAGTGATACCCCAAAAGCTTTACTCAAATCATTCAACAACGCGTCATCTGACAATTCATCAAAGGAAACGCTTACACGATTAGCATCAACAACTCGAACATTGATTCCCAAATCTAGCGCTGCTTTCACTTGGCTGGCATTGCCATCAAATGTAACTGTGTCAAAAAATGCCTTATTTGAATTTGGTGCTGATGCTGCCCATCGAGCCGCAATTGCGTGAACTCGCAGCGCAATCTCTTTTAACCCTTTTGGTCCATGCCACATCGTGTAAAAAGCTGCCATTACGGCAAGCAAAACTTGTGCGGTACAAATGTTTGAAGTGGCCTTTTCCCTGCGAATGTGTTGTTCGCGAGTTTGTAGCGCTAATCGAAATGCGGTTGCGCCATGTACATCAATAGATTGTCCAACTAATCGGCCTGGCATCGAACGTTCCAATCCGTTTCGAACTGCCATAAAACCTGCATGTGGGCCACCGAATCCCATTGGCACACCAAAACGTTGTGTAGAACCAACTGCAACGTCAGCTCCCCACTCTCCAGGTGCTTTAATCATTGTCAAAGCTAAAAGATCTGATGCTGCAATCATGGTTGCGTTTTTGTCATGTACCCATTTAGCCAACTCATGATGATCAATCACAGCACCATATGTATTTGGATATTGAACTAGCGCACCAAAAATCTCTCCGCTAATTTCAGAATATTTGGTGACATCAAAGGTTTTAACTTTCAGACCTAATGGATTGGCGCGGGTTTCAATCACGGCCAAAGTTTGTGGATGAATATTCTTATCAACTAGGAAAACCGCATCATCACTACCTTTGTAAGCGCGATGCGCCAGTGTCATGGCCTCTGCGGCAGCTGTTGATTCATCAAGCATGGAAGCATTTGCGATATCCAATGCAGTTAAATCAGTAACTGCAGTTTGAAAAGCAAATAACGCTTCTAATCTGCCTTGAGATATCTCTGGCTGATAAGGAGTGTAGGCGGTATACCAAGCTGGATTCTCTAAAACGTTTCGCAATACAACTGCAGGCGTGATGGTTCCGTAATATCCCATTCCGATTGCACTTCGAAAAACTTTATTTTTATTTGCTCGTTCTCTTAGCGCAGCGATTGCTTCGGTTTCACTTAGCGCTTTTGGCAAACTATCTGCCAACTTTGTTTCAATCGCAATACTCTGCGGAACCACCTTTGAGATAAATTCTTCTAAATTTGAATAGCCCAGAGATTTAAGCATCACCTGAACTTCATTTTCGGTTGGCCCAATATGACGCGAAGCAAACGTCATGATCACTCCCCTATACCTATGTATCTAGAT
>CAYYFI010000004.1:26218-45669 GCA_964471265.1 uncultured Actinomycetes bacterium
TGTATCTAGATAACTGCTGCTTATCTGCGAGTTATCTTCGAATTAACCAACAGCTGGTTACGGGGAAAGAATATTTCCTTTTAGGCGCCTCGTGCATTCCTTCGCGCTGAGAGCTCATCGTTACTTACGCCACCAATCACTTGGCCATTTAATTCACCTTGCAGCATAGATAGGGAACCTTCAACTTCAGTTGCCACTTTGCCGACTGCGATGCCAAAAACACCCTGTCCACCTTGGAGTAAGTCGATAATTTCATCAGGTGAGGAACATTCGTAGATTGAAGCGCCATCAGACATTAAAGTCATCTTCTCTAAATCACGGATACCTTTAGAACGCAGATGTTCCACAGCGGTGCGAATATTCTGAAGAGATACACCAGCATCAAGTAAGCGTTTAATTATCTTTAAAACCAAGATATCTTGAAAACCATAAAGGCGGGCACTTCCCGATCCTGCAGCCGTACGTATTGAGGGTTCTAATAATCCGGTGCGCGCCCAATAATCTAATTGACGATAGCTAATTCCTGCGGCCGAACAGGCAGTTGCACCACGGTAACCGATGGTTTCCATCTCGTTTGGAGTCACTTAGGGAAGTTTCCTCTTCTTTGTGTTCTATCTGCTATCGGGGTTTTATAGGAGATGGCTAAATGTAGAACTGAATCGGGTTGTCACCAAGTACCGACACGCCTAAAACCTCTACTTTAGGTTTAGAGTTCTTACGCGAAATCTTCTGGAGAGATCTCATCTAGAAACTCTTTGAACTTCTCGATCTCATCCTCGCCCTGCTCTGGAATCGAGATACCAGCCTCTTCAAATAGTTCGTTGGTAGCCAAGATCGGTGCCTCTACTCGTACCGCCAAAGCCACTGCATCTGATGGTCTTGAAGAAACCTTCTGCTCATCCCCATTCTCATTAACTAGAACTAGATCTGAATAGAAAACTCCATCTCGAAGTTCAGTTAAATGTACCGAGCGAAGTCGAATCTTCTCGCTAGCCAAAATATTTACCAATAAATCATGAGTAAGGGGTCTTTGCGGTTTCAACCCTTGCTGGCTAAATGCGATGGCGGTCGCTTCTGCGGTGCCCACCCAAATTGGCAGATATCTGGTTCCGGAAATTTCTTTCAATAAAACGATTGGTTGGTTAGAAGGCATCTCAATTCGAACGCCTACAACCTCTACCGGAATCATCTAACTATCTCAGTCGATTTAGACCTGAGCGAACCAAAGCCGCATGTAACTTCACTGAAAGTGATGCCAACTCTCGTTGCACTTCCTCAGCCCGAGCTTTTGCTTCAATGCTCTTTTGTCTAGTTAAAGGAGTGATCACTTGCTCAATTAAGCCAACTTCACGATCTGATGCAGATTTAAATGATCGTAAATGACGCGCTTCAATTCCGAATGAAGAGAGTTCGGTAACAACTTTCGCAACCGCTAATGCATCACCATCATAGTAACGACCTACCAATGTGATTAGACCATAACTTTCAATTTCAACTAATTGCTCATCCTTCAAACCTGATGCTTTCAATAACTCTTCGCGTGAAAGTCGAAGTTCCGAACCCTCAGCAAATGAAGCGGCACTGATATCGCTATCAGTTGAAATTACCCCAAGCCGTGGCACTGGAGCGGTATTGCCGTTTCCTGGAGTTAATCCACGATCCATTGCCTCTAAATTATCTTTGATTACCTTTAGAGGTAGGTATTGATCGCGTTGTGCTAGTAGCACATAACGTAAACGATCTAAGTCTGCAGCAGTAAATTTTCGATAACCTGATGGAGTTCGTTGAGGTTCAATTAATCCTTCGGACTCTAAAAAACGAATCTTTGAAATAGTCACATCTGGAAATTCACCTCGGAGTCTTCCAAGTACTTCCCCAATGCTTAAGTATGCGCGTGCTGGAACGGCCATTTTTATCTATTTCCTATTTTCTTCTCTAAATGAATATTTTTGATCTGCATTATGAATTTTTCTTGGTGTTTTGGACGAAGAGCATATGAAATTTTCCGAATTGAATTTCATCGCCACTTGATAATGTTGCTCTGGCTATTGAATTATTATTGACATAAGTTCCATTTAAACTACCTAAATCAATTAATTCAAAACGCTCTCCGGTTCGACGAATGTTGGCATGTTTGCGAGAAACTGTGACATCATCTAGAACTACATCGCATTCACTTGATCTGCCGATAGATGTATCTGGGGAATCTAGAAGAAATCTTTCGCCGCGATTGGGACCGCGGTGAATGATCAACATTGCTGATTCTGGGTTTAGCTGGGAAATAACATTGCGTTCTTCCGAGGTTAATTGTTCAAGCGCATCTGCTTCATCTACAGAACGAAGACCGAGATTGATAGTCGAGGTGACCTCATACTCAATCTCTGGCATTTTCAACCCCTTGCGGTACTTTGATGTTAACTAGACCTTGAGGCGGAACTTAGCCACCCGTAGGGGTCACCGTCAAGTGGAGGTTTTGGTTATAAAACGATGTATTTATCCGATTAATGCGGAATATCCAGCTGCATCCATTAATGCAGTTGATGAGGCTGAGACTTCAATCTCAGCAATCCATCCAGCACCATATGGATCTGAATTTAAAGTTTCAGGAGCTGAATCCAAATTCGAATTTACTGCGACAACCTTTCCTGAAACAGGAGAATAAAGTTCAGAAACACTCTTGGTAGATTCAATCTCACCGCAAACTGCACCTTCGGTAACTGTGTCGCCAACTTTAGGTAATTGGACATAGACGATGTCACCAAGTGCGCCTTGTGCGTAATCAGTAATTCCGATTTTTACCCGATTGCCGCCAGAATTATCGACCCACTCGTGCTCTTTCGAGTATTGCAGATTACTTGGAACGTTTGACACCTTTATGCTCCCAACATTTACTGGCTGATTAATCCGTTGGGAAATCTAATACTTTTTAAGCCAGATACCAAGTACCCAAAACCTGTTATCAAATAGAGCCCCACTCCCCAAGCGCTAAAGGCCCAACCCAATACGTATCCAATAGTCCCCAACCATCCGGAGCTTTGCGATAAAAAGAGCATCGGAAAGGCATACAGTAAATTGAATGTGGCCGCTTTCCCTATGAAATTAACTTCTAGTAGCGCGAGCCGTCTTCGCTTTAACTCTACATTGACTAAAAACAAGATTAAATCTCGAACTATTAGTACCACTGCCAACCAAGTTGGAAAAATCTCACGATCCCAGAGCACATAGAGCGAGGCCGCAATATAAAAACGATCGAACATTGGATCTAACATTGCGCCAAGCTTCGATTCCTGGTGTAACCATCTGGCAACTTTTCCATCAAAGTAATCAGTCAGACTGGCAATTGCCAAAACCAACAGCGCAAGGCCATCTCGGCGATCGGCTGCCAGTGTTAGAAAAACCGGAATTAGGGCCCCGCGTAGGACTGATAGCGCATTTGGAATCGTAAACATTAATCTCGTTCTCTGATCTTCACTGAAACCTGCACCGGACTACCTTCGAAACCAAATTCTTCGCGCAACTTTCTTTCAATAAAGCGACGATACGGCGGCTCAATCCAATCATTAGTGAAAACTACGAACTTTGGTGGCGCAATGCCAGCTTGTGTAGCGTAATAAACCTTTGGTTGCTTTCCACCGCGCACCGGAGGTGGCGTAGCTCCAATAAGCGCTCCCATAAACGAATTCAATTTACCCGTAGGCACTCGAGTCTCCCAAGAGCTAAGGGCAGTTCTTAAAGCTGGCGCCAGGCGATCTCGATGCCACCCTGTTTTGGCCGCCACATTTACGCGCTGTGCCCAAGTTATGTGCGTTAAATGGCGATCCAATTCTTTGTTTAATTGATTTTGACGGTCTTCATCAACTAGGTCCCATTTATTCATAACTAAAACCAATGCTTTACCAGCATCTTCCACCATGCTAATGATCTTTAAATCTTGTTCAGTTAACGGCTCAGATGCATCAAGCACCAAAGCAACAACTTCCGCTCTTTCCAAAGCAACTTGGGTACGAAGTATTGAATAGTAATCGCTACCGCTTGCTTGGTTTGCTCGCTTCTTGATTCCTGCCGTATCGACAAAGCGCCAAGTAGTTCCACCAAAATCGATTAAAGAGTCGACTGGATCTCTAGTAGTTCCTGCTTTGTCATCAACTAGTGAAAGTTGTTCACCAGCGATTGAATTTAGCAAACTTGACTTACCCACATTAGGTCTACCAATTAACGCAACTTTACGATGATTATCTCTAACTAAGGCGCTTCCAACTTCTGGAAGAGATGCGACGACCTCATCCAGTAAATCCGCACTTCCCTTTCCATGTAATGCAGTGACGAAATGGGGTTCGCCAAGTCCTAGATTCCAAAGTGCATGAGCTTCCGATTCTTCCTTTGCAGAATCAACTTTATTTGCGACTAAAAAAACTTTCTTCTTAGATTTGCGAAGCGCATCAACCATAGCTTCGTCCTCAGTTTGCGCGCCCACTTGTGCATCAACAACAAATAAAATTACATCTGCTTCCGAAATCGCGACTTCTGCACCTGCACTAACACCAACCGATATACCAGCAGGATGCGACTCCCATCCACCGGTATCCATTAATATGAATTCGCGCGAATTCCATTCGCATTCATATCGAACTCGGTCTCTAGTTACACCAGGAACGTCCTCAACAATTGCTTCGCGCCGACCCAAAAATCGATTAATCAAGGTGGATTTACCAACATTTGGTCTTCCCAATATTGCAACAATCGGTAGTCCCAGTAATTGACGTTCCTTTAATAACTCCCAGATTAATTCGACTGTTTCGTCGAGATCTATTTCGGTGGAATCTACTTCCACTGCATCTATGGCGCGCTCCAATGGCGATGTTATGCGCGTAGAATCTTTATGATCGCGTTGCGCCAATGAATCTGCTAAATCCTGGTCAGTATTTAATTCAGCTTCACGACGTTTAGCTCGAGCTTCTAAATCTGCCGTCAGAAAGATCTTCAAATGCGCTTGTGGCGCTACTACGGTTCCAATATCGCGACCTTCAACCACAATACCTTTGCCGGCGCTATTAATTATTTCTCTTTGTAATCCTAATAATTCTGCGCGTACTTCTGGCATGGCCGCAAAAGTAGAAACTTGGGATGTGATTGCTTCATCTCTAATTGCTTGCGTGATATCTGTTTTCCCGCACTTCAGAAATGGTTTATCAGGATCAGGATTGAAGGACAATTTCTCAGATCGAATTGCGGCGACCAATTCTTGTGAATTTGTAATATTTTTTTGCATGGCTAACCAAGTGGCGCCACGATATAAAGCTCCGGTATCTAGATAATTCCAACCCGCTCGCTTTGCTAAAGCTTTGGAAGTGCTCGATTTGCCTGCACCACTTGGCCCATCCATTGCAAGAATGATTGCCATTATTTCTCCGAGCGTGGTGGATGTACGCGCCAACCGGAAATACTTAAATGAGTATTTAAAGTAATTGCATCCTCACTATTTAGCGCCAACAAAACTAATCCAGTGTTTTGTTCTGGAGAGTGTTCGATTGCAATATCTTCCACGTTTACATTGGCTTTCCCACACTCATTAAAAAGTAGCGCCAACTGATTTGGTTTATCTTCAATTACAACTGGTAGGTATGTGTAATTTCGCGAAACGGTGCGATGCTTTCCAGGTAGCGATTGACGACCTTTGCGTCCTCTTTCGAGAATCTCTTGCACGTCGTAGCTCTCTATTAAAGTCGATAAATCCTTTTGGAAATCTTTTAACAGAGGCAGCAGCGCTTCTTGATTCAAATTCAAAATCTCTTTCCAAAGTTGCGGATTTGATCCAGCAATACGCGTAGTATCCAAAACTCCAGAACCAGCAAGCGCTAAGTACTCCGGATCTTTTCCTACCAGTTGGGCAGCTAGTAGCGATGAAATTACTTGTGGTAAATGGCTTACGGTTGCCACAGCTAAATCATGAGCTTCAGGACTCATAGTTATAACTCGTGCGCCAAGTGCTTCGATTAACTCTTTTGCATGTTCAATGGAAGCTGTGGAAGTTTCCTCAAGCGGGGTGATTACCCAACTCTTGCCAACAAATAAATCTGATTGGGCCGCTTCAGCACCATCCAACTCTCGACCTGCCATTGGATGTGTTGGACAGAATCGTGAGGCAAGTTCAACATCTTGTTGCACTTCTACTTTAACTTTAGTTTTAGTGCTACCAATATCTATAAACGTCGACTTTGGATACAAGCTTTTATATCGGTTGGAGACACTATTTAAGGCGCTAGTCGGAGCTGCAATTACAACTATCTCGGGATCAATTACCTTAGTTGCTTCAACCAAATCATTAGCTAGAGCCTGCGCACGGCCATCCTCATCTAATAGTTCTACCTCTGCCCCAACCTTCTTGGCACCCAAAGCAATAGAAGTTCCAATTAAGCCTGCACCAATCACGACAATTTTCATCTGGAGATCACCGCACAAGCTTCATTGAGCGATATCTTTACGAAGCACAGTGGCCCCACGAAGATAAATATGTTTGGCTTCCGACTCCAACTCAGCATGCATCATTACCCGTATAACTAGCGGTAAAGAACCTGGAACGTCCATCTCAACTGCGCAAAGTAATGGAACTGCACCGAAACCTATTTCACGAGCCGAAGCCGCCGGAAACGCTGCATTTAGATCAGGGGTACAAGTTAAGAGCACCGAAATCACTTGTTCAGGGGTCAAAGAATTAGCCTGCAGAATTGCCGGCAATAATTCCTTAACGCCAGATGAGATCTCCTCAGGAGTATTAGCGCCAACTTGGATAGCACCTCTGATAGCTCTCAAGTTCATGTCGAGAGTTTACCTTTCTTCTTGAAAATACCGTTGGATTTAAAAATAGACATATTCCGACTTATGCCTTTATCGCTTTATAGTATTTCTGCACTAATAACAGATGCGAGAGAACCCAACATTGGTCACTATCGAATGTCGATATATAGGTTTTAAATGACTTTTTTAGCCGCATCAATATCGACAAATAAATAATTTGAGGATTCAAATGTCGATAAATTGGTTTATGGTTTATTGCCGTATGTCGATTTAACATTTTAACCATTTAACTTTAGAGCCATATATAAATTAGCCACTTCAACGTCATTTAAGTCTCGCCAGCGCCCTTCCTTTAAGTCTCCCAAAAGAATAGGACCGAACTGGCTTCTAACTAAGCGAAGTACCTCCACCCCGATCGCCTCCATTAAGCGACGGATAATGTGATACCGCCCTTCGTGAATCTTTAACTCCAACCAATTATTTGGTAGCTCTCTATATCCGGAAACTCGACCGATTCCATCTTCGAGTTCGACACCTCTGGTTAGAATCGATTTTGCATCCTTGGGCAGCTCACCTTCGTAATTGACTAAGTATGTTTTTTCTAAACCAAAGCTCGGATGTGTAGCCCTAAAGGTAACTTCTCCATCATTTGTTAAGAGGATTAACCCTTCAGAATCCTTATCTAAACGTCCAACATGGAAAAGTCGTTCTTTTCGAAAATCCACCAACTCAGCCAAGGAGGGACGTCCATCTGGATCAAACATAGTAGAGAGAACGCCTCTTGGTTTATAGAGTGCTAAATAAGTCTTAGATATTTGAAGACTTATTGTTTCACCATCAACTTCAACTTTAGACTTTTCGTTAACTTTAAAGCCTAATTCAGTGATTCTCTTGCCATTAACCTTAACGCGTCCAGCTTCAATCAAAGAGTCTGCCCCACGGCGACTAGTGACACCGGCATCGGCGATATATTTATTTAAACGAATTTCCATGATCCGCAAGATTCCCATCTTTCGAAAGCCAGTTAAGCCAGTTAACAATTGGCTAAGCGAATCTTACTTTAGTCTGTTAGGGAATCCAAAACTTCATCAAGAGCAGCTAAATCTGGTAAGTAAGGCGCGAGAGCTGGTAAATCCTCCAGAGAATTTACGCCAATCCTTTCTAAGAAATAACTAGTGGTCTTATAGAGAATGGCGCCAGATTCATGCTCTATGCCAGATTCTTCAACTAGACCGCGATTAACTAAAGTCTTCATTACTGCCTCTACGTTGACGCCACGGATCGCAGAAACTCTCGCCCTAGAGATTGGTTGGCGATATGCGATTACTGCTAAAGTCTCAAGTGCTGCTTGAGTCAATCGGTTCTGCTGTCCATCTAGAACAAACCGCTCGACCATATTTGCCTGATCCGGATGGCTATAGAAGCGCCAGCCGCCATTGATCTTCTTTAACTCAAATCCTCTACCCTCATAACTCTCAACAAGCTCGCTAATCGCTCTTTCAACTTCTTCAACTGTCTGCTCCAGAATAGTAGCTAGAGTTGTTTCGGTTACGGGCTCATCTACCACCATCAAGATCGCTTCGATTGAGCGGTGAATTTCATTCATCGGCTGCCTCCTGCGCAGTTACTGGGATATCAAATTCCTGGGTAATCTCGATTTCGCCAGATTCTGAACCAATCCAACTAATCTGAAGGTCGGTATAAGCCTCTAGCTGTTCAAAACGTAGCGATCCAGTCCGATAAAGATCGAGCAGAGCTAAGAATCGAGCTACTACAACCATGGGCTCATGGGCGTCGTGCACCAAGGCCCTAAAACTTAATGACTTTGCTAAACGAAGTGCGGCGATTACAAATTTGGTCTGTTCAGCCACGTTCACTAACGGACGATGGATATGTTCAACCGAGACCACAGGCGGTGCCTTTGGGTAGAGCACTCGGTCTGCTATCACAGCAAAGCGTTCAGGCCCGACTCCAATTAAAACCTCCGGTAGCAGCGCAGCAAAGTGTGGGTCAAGTGCGGTGCTACGAGCAAAACTCTTCTCTGCCAGCGAGATTCGCTCAGCAAAAGTTGCAGCGATCTCTTTAAATGCCCGGTATTGAAGTAGACGAGCGAAGAGCAGATCGCGCGCTTCCAGTAGAGCTAAATCAGCCTCATCCTCAACTTCACCTTGAGGTAAAAGTTTGGCCGCTTTCAAATCTAAAAGCGTTGCTGCAACTACCAAAAATTCTGTAGCTTGATCTAATTGCCATCCTTCACCGCTCTCTTCAAGTTTTCGGATATACCCAATGAATTCATCGGTTACCAATGAGAGCGCAACTTCAGTCACATCCAACTTATGACGGCTGATTAGTTGGAGCAGAAGATCAAATGGGCCATCAAAATTCTCTAAATGAACGGCAAAGCCCGTTACATCAGGGTTTTCTAAGAGCTCCATAGTCGGAAAACTTATCTCATTTACGCGTGGAAACTTGCCTATTCCTACTTTGCCACCTAGGTTTCCACCTTGAAAGGCAGGTTTAACGCTTGAACGCTAAATCGACATTTGAGGAAGTTGTAACCACTGCATCTCTAACAGATAGTGCAGCAAAAACTCTTCCAACTCCAGAACCAATTGTTGCCCATGGTGGCGCAAAGGTAATTTCAATTTTTAATCAAAAAGGTGGCGTAGGAAAAACAACTACCACTATTAATTTAGGTGCAGCACTTGTCGAATTAGGAAGACGCGTTCTGCTTGTTGATTTTGATCCGCAAGGCGGCATGACGCTTGGTTTAGGAGTTCGAGGCAATGAACTTCCTAAAGAAGAAACTGTTTATTACGCAATCATGGATCCATCTCACAATCCTGAAGATATTGTGCTCAAAAGTTCACTTGCTGGATTAGATTTTCTACCAGCTAATCGCGAACTAGCAACTGCCGAAACTGTGCTTGGAGCTGAGATTGGAAGTCAGTTCTTTTTGAAGCGAGTTTTAACTCCGCTAAAAGATTTTTACGACGTTATTTTGATTGATTGTCAGCCAACAATGGGACAATTAGCAATCAATGCGTTGGTTGCTTCTGATGAAGTAATAGTTCCACTCCAGTGCGAATGGTTCTCGCTTCATGGATTTATCGAACTAAACAATAACCTCAATAAAGTTCGTCAAGCATTGAACCCAGATCTGCGTTTAGCCGGAATTTTGGCCACTATGTATGATCGCCGCGCAGTCCATAATCGTGAAGTACTTGCACGTATTGTCGAACAATTCCCCGAAGATACCTTTGAAACAATTATTGCAAAAACTATTCGATTTTCAGAAAGTTCGGTTCAAGGTGAACCAATTACCCAATATGCACAAAATTCAGGTGCAGCTAATGCATACCGCAGATTAGCTCGTGAATTAATCTCTCGAGGAGGAGCTAAATGAGCCGCCGCGCTTCATTACCAGGTGCCGACGAACTATTTCGGAATAAACCATTGGTATCAGTTCCTGATGTGGTTGCTACAGAAGATGCGGCAATGCCAATTGAAGCCGCTAAACCAGCTAAGAAAAACAGTGCGGTTCGACAAACACAACGTCGAAGAGCAACAACTGCACGCACCCCATCAGGACGTGAACGTCACGATGAAAAAATTACCGTCTATTTATCTCCAGATGAATTATTTGATTTAGATCAAGCCAGAATTTTACTTCGTGGTGATTTAGGTTTAGCAGCTGATCGTGGACGTATCGTTCGCGAATCGCTCGCAGTAATAATTTCTGATCTAGAAGCAAAAGGCGAAAATTCAATTCTGGCCAGACGCTTGCGCGGTTTATAAAGATTCTTAAAGTTTAGCTAAGCCCGAGGGTGCGCAAGTCGATAAGACTCGCGCACCTTATCAATTGTGATTAATGTGTAGATCTGGGTAGTGGTAACCGAAGCATGGCCAAGTAACTCCTGCACTACTCGAATATCAGCGCCTCCATCTAAAAGATGAGTTGCATAAGAGTGTCTGAAAATATGCGGAGTAACTCTGCTTTCAAGTCCAGATTTTTCTGCCGCTTTCTTCACAATCTCCCACGCGCTCACTCTAGATAATCTAGAACCGCGCACATTGAGTAAAAGTGCGTTTTCGGTTGCTTTCTTCATTAACGAAGGACGGCAGCGAACCAAATAATCATCAAGCGCACCCTTGGCAAATGAACCAAGCGGCACAATCCGCTCTTTGCCACCTTTACCTCTTAATTTTAAAGTCCAAATATTTTGACCAGAGACACTGCTTTCTGAAACATCATTTAAATTAATGCCTATAACTTCTGAAACACGTGCTCCGGTGCTATATAGCAATTCCAAAAGCAGATAATCCCGCAAAGTTATCCAGGAACTAGCATCTTTCGCACTATCTATAAGTTTAGCAACTTCTTCAATGGATAATGCTTTGGGAAGTCTCAGTTTTTTGCCAGTTTCTGGCAACTCATCTGTTGGATCAGAAATATTGAATTCTTGTTTTAAAAATCTATGAAAGGAGCGAATGGCGCTGAAATTGCGTTCTAAAGATGCCGGAGATAAATTTGAAATTGTTAGTGCGTACTCTTTAATTGTTCCAGAAGGATTATTAAGGTTCCAATTCAAATATTTCAATAAATCTCTTTTGTATGCAGCAATGGTATTCGCCGCCGCGCCTTTTTCTACGCGGAGGTGATCAATATACGAATTTAGAGAATTGATATCCATGTGCAGTTGCTACAGCTTCGTATACAACCTTACCTTCACAAACATTTAATCCTTTTGCTAAATCTACATTTTCTGTTAATGCACGACGCCAACCTTTATTTGCAATTGAAATGGCATATGGCAATGTGGCGTTAGTCAATGCATAAGTTGAAGTAACTGGTACTGCACCAGGCATGTTAGCCACGCAGTAAAAAATCGAATTGTGAACTTTGTATGTTGGTTCCGCATGTGTTGTTGGTTTCGAATCTTCGAAACAACCACCTTGATCGATTGCGATATCTACCAACACTGAACCGTGTTTCATTCGCGAAACCAATTCATTTGAGACTAATTTTGGCGCCTTTGCGCCATGAATTAATACTGCTCCAATTACCAAATCTGCTTCAAGGACTTCATGTTCGATGGCATGATCGTTAGACATTAATGTTTTGATTGCTCCGTTATATAGCGAATCAATATATTGAAGCCGAGCAACACTTCGGTCCAAAATTGTTACATCAGCACCGAGACCACGGGCCATCACTGCCGCATTAAGCCCAGCCACTCCGCCACCGATAACTACAACCTTTCCAGGTTTGACTCCTGGAACACCCCCAAGCAGCACTCCTCTGCCGCCATTAGGTTTTTGAAGTGCAGTAGCACCAACTTGGGTTGATAAACGACCGGCCACTTCAGACATTGGAGCAAGTAGTGGCAGTTGTCCGTTTACTTCCACTGTTTCATAGGCGATTGCAATATTTTCAGACTTTATTAAAGCGTCTGTACATTCTTTCGAAGCAGCAAGATGAAGATAGGTATAAAGAATCTGACCCTTTCTCATCAGAGCATACTCAGCTGGTAATGGCTCTTTTACTTTCATGATCATTTCAGCTTCAGCCCAGACAGATTTAGCATCCGAAACAATCACTGCACCTTGTGACGAATAATCTTTATCAGTAATTGCAGAGCCTAATCCAGCGCCCTGTTCGATTAATACTTTATGGCCATGTTTCACTAATTCGCGCACACCTGCTGGGGTTAATGCCACTCGAGCTTCAAGAGTTTTAATCTCTTTCGGTACTCCAATAATCATGTAATTAGTTTACTCAAATAACTATCAATTGATAGCTGCTGCTATCAAAGCAATGAAGAGAGGATGAGGTCGAGTAGGTCTTGATTTAAATTCTGGATGAGCTTGAGTACCTACATAATATGGATGAATTTCCTTTGGCAACTCTACGAATTCAACTAAATCACGTTCGGTATTCATTCCGCTAAATACCATTCCTGCCTTTGCAATCTCATCACGAAATTTATTGTTGACTTCATAACGATGGCGATGACGTTCAGTAATTTCGGTTTCACCATAAGCCTGAGCCACAATTGATCCGGATTTTAATGATGCTTTGTAGGAACCTAATCTCATAGTGCCACCTAAATCGCCATCACCAGAAACATTTGCTAATTGATCTTCCATGGTTGCAATTACTGGAGCTGGTGAATCAGGCGCAAATTCAGCAGAATTTGCATCTTTAATTCCAGCCAGATTGCGTGCGCCTTCAATAACCATGCACTGTAAACCTAAACATAAGCCAAGCGTTGGAATTTTGTTTATCCGCGCATAATTTAGTGCACCAACTTTTCCTTCAATTCCTCGCACTCCGAAACCACCTGGAACACAGATCGCGTCTACACCAGCTAGCGCCTTCTTTGCGCCATCTGGCGTTGCACAATCATCTGAAGTTACCCATCTGATTTCAACTTTGGCATTATTTGCAAAACCTCCGGCACGCAACGCTTCAGTTACCGAAAGATAAGCATCAGGCAGATCAATATATTTACCTACCAGAGCGACCTTTACGTGATGTTTTGGATTATGAACTGCATTTAGCAAAGTTTCCCAATCGCCCCAATTAACATCCTTGGCTTTCAAACCTAATCGACGCACTACATATGCATCTAGTCCTTCATTGAAAAGTACTTTTGGAATGTCATAAATCGAAGGCGCATCAACTGCCGCAACTACCGCCTCTTGGTCAACGTCACACATAGCGGAGATTTTTCGTTTTACTGAATCTGGAATTTGACGATCTGATCGAAGTACTACGCCATCAGGTGCGATACCTATACTTCGAAGCGCCGCGACTGAATGTTGGGTTGGTTTGGTTTTTAACTCTCCGGAAGGTCCAATGTAGGGAACCAACGAAATATGCAAATAAAAAACATTATCGCGTCCAACTTGCTGACGAATCTGTCGCGCAGCTTCCAAGAAAGGTTGTGACTCAATATCACCAACGGTGCCACCGATTTCGGTGATAACTAAATCTACATTGGGACCATCAAAAGCGAGCATGCGTTCTTTGATCTCATTCGTGATATGTGGAATGACTTGAACAGTTTCACCTAAATATTCACCGCGACGCTCACGTGAAATAACTCGTGAATAAACTTGACCAGTAGTTACGTTAGCTTCACCACTTAATGAACGATCTAAAAATCTTTCATAATGACCAATGTCTAAATCGGTTTCGGCGCCATCTTCAGTTACGAAAACTTCTCCATGTTGAAATGGATTCATAGTCCCAGGATCCACATTTAAATAAGGATCGAGTTTCTGCATTGTGACTCTAAGTCCACGGGCCACCATTAAACGACCAAGACTGGAGGCGGTTAGTCCTTTTCCTAAACTTGAGGCGACTCCGCCAGTTACAAAAAGATGTTTAGTCACATGAGAATTGCTCATGGGAGAGAAACTTATCACGCTTTTTAACGTGACTCTGCAAGTAGCTCCTCTGCGTGTTTACGCGCTGAAATAGAATCTTCATGGCCGGCCAACATGCGCGCAATCTCCTCAATCCGTTCACTTTCGGAGATTTTTTTGATTTGACTCAAAGAAACTGATCCGCTTTCATCTTTTGAAACTACAAAATGTGTATCTGCCCAAGCTGCTACTTGGGGCAAATGAGTAACTACGATGACTTGCGCAACTTTGGCCAAATTCTTTAATCTCCGGCCAACTTCAATAGCTGCCTTACCTCCCACGCCCGCATCGACTTCATCGAATATGTAAGTTCCGATCTCTTCTTTTGATGCGATCACCACTTCGATTGCTAATGCGATTCGAGATAACTCACCACCAGATGCACCTTTAGCGATTGAAACAAGTGGAGCGTCTTTATGAGTTTGAAGGTAGAAATTAATTTCATCGAAACCTGTTGAAGTTAGATCTGAAAAATTCATACCTGAATTAATTTGAATTACTAAATTCGTATTTGGCATAGACAGCGCATGAATCTCATCAGAAGCAGCTTTAGCTAATTTAGTGGCAAATTCTTGCCTAACTTTGGAGATACCTTTTGCAGCGATGACTGCATCTGCTTCTATCTGCGATAGCTCCTTTTCAAGACCTGCAATTCGGTCATCTCCGCCTTCCAAATCTGCAATTACATTATCTAGATTTGCGCATTGCTCAATCAATTCGTGAAGAGCTTGATTGGAATCTGTAGAAATGGATTTTGAAAAACGTTTAAGGAAAGTGTTTAGCTCCGCTTTACGATTTTGCAGATATTCCAATCTAGTGGGATCTGCAGCCAGGTCAGAGAGGTAACTAGCTAAATTGGCTGCAATATCTTGAATCTCGAAGAAAGCTTCGTTTAATTGATCAGACACTTCAGCCAATGAAGCATCGAGTGAGAGCGCTTTTTCAAGAGATTTTCTGGCACTACCTAATTTTGTAAGCACACCATTTTCGTCGTCTTCCAATAGTTCACTAGCCATTCCTGCAGTGCTAGTCAGCCCTTCCACAGAACTTAACCGACTTATTTCATCATTAACTTCACGTAATTCACCAGCTTGGGGCTTAATCTTCTTGACTGCAGCTTGAAGCTCTTTAATTTCTAATAATTCTCGCTCGCGTTCTCTGCCAGCGCTTTTCATGGCTTTGATTCGTTTGTTTAAATCATTAGCTGCAGCCAATAATTCTTGAAACTTATCTAATGAGGTATTTGCGTAAAGATCTAAAAGTTCAAGGTGCTTACTATTTTTAGTTAAAGTTTGACTGGCCGCTTGGCCATGAACCATCACCAATTCTTCAGAAATTTCCTGTAAAGCAGTCGCACTGACCGAAGCACCGCTGGCTACAGCTTTAGACTTTCCATCTTTGGTAACAGTGCGAGTAAGTATTAACTCCCCGTTTTCAGCCAGAATTCCTTTTTCATCAAATCGAGATTCAAATTCGGTCGGAATTTCAAAAGTAGCATTAGCAATGGCACGTTCTTGGCCATGTCTAACCAGCGCTGAATCTGCCTTGCCACCTAAAACTAAATTCAAGGCAGTGAGAACCATGGTTTTCCCCGCACCAGTTTCGCCGGTTATTACTGTTAATCCCGGACCAAATTCCAGATTTGATTTTTCAATAACTCCAATGCCCGAAATACTTATTTCGTTTAGCGTTGGTCGTTTACGCACCGCGCCAACCTTCTATTGGTAACTTAAATTTTGCAACTAGACGATCGCTGAAATTTGTGCCGCGTACGTGTGCCAATCTGATTGGATTTGCAGCGCGTTTAACTATAACTCGATCTCCGACTAATAAACCTTCAAATCTGAGTGCATCCGCTTTTACGATGCCATCTTCGGAGAGAATATCTATTGCGATATCAGATGATGGCGGAATCACAAGTGGTCTGGTAAATAGCGCATGAGCTGCAATTGGAGTTACTACCAACGCATCAGTTTGTGGCCAGATTATTGGTCCACCTACGCTAAAAGCATATGCGGTAGAACCAGTTGGAGTTGCCACAATTAACCCATCAGCCCACCAACTGCTGATTGGTCGTCCATCTATTTGCAACAACAGTTCAATCATGGTGCCCTGTTCGCATTCGATAGTAACTTCATTTAAAGCCCAGCCGTTAGCTACTTTTTTGCCAGCCCTTTCAATGTCGTACTCCAGAATCAAACGTGGTTCGATTACATAAGTTTTTTCAATAATGGCTTTGGCAATTTCTTCAAAGGTGCTCTTTTCAACTTCTGCCATAAACCCAACACGGCCCAAGTTAATTCCTAATAATGGAACTCCTAGACGACGTGCTACAACTGCGCCGCGAAGTATCGTGCCATCGCCACCTAACACAATTACAATTTCTGCCTCGGCATCATCAACAAATTGAAAGTCAGTTAATAATGATTTGATTTTGCTCTCAGCATCAATTGCTTCCTGCCGATTACGATTAACAACAAATATAGCTTTACGTTTATTGGTGCTTAACTTATTGGACATTATTGGGGTCCGATCGCTATTGCTGCATCTAAATCAGGTTCATTAATTTCACCCGCACCACGACGAAGCCACAAGAAGTATTCAACATTTCCTGCAGGTCCTGGTAAAGATGAGGCAACTATGCCTAAGGTACCTAGCCCGACATCAAATGCGCTCATTGCCACATCTAATACCGCTGCTTTTCGCAGCGCAGGATCACGAACTACGCCGCCTGCACCTAAATGTTCGCGCCCAACTTCAAATTGTGGTTTAACCATTACTAAATAATCTGCATCTGGTTTAGATACCGCAGCAAGAGCTGGTAAAACTAAAGTTAAAGATATAAAGGAAAGGTCAGCGACAATTAAATCAACTGGCTCCCCGACTTGTTCCCCGGTTAAATGGCGAATATTTGTACGATCTAAAATCTTAACTCTAGGATCTTGTCGCAGTTCCCAAGCTAATTGGCCGTAGCCGACATCAACTGCCACTACTTCAGCAGCGCCACGACGAAGCAGAACATCAGTAAAACCACCCGTTGATGCACCAGCATCTAATGCCCTCTTACCTGAAACTTTTATCTCCGGAAAAGCATCTAACGCACCAGCTAATTTATGGCCACCGCGCGATACAAAATCATCTCGTTCACCTTGAATCACAATGGAGGTTTCTGCATCAACCTGAGAGGCAGATTTAGTAGCTGGAATTCCATTAACTAGAACCGAACGAGATTCAATTAAATCAGCTGCGTTTTCACGCGACCGTGCAAGTCCGCGTCGGACCAACTCTGAATCTAATCGGTTCTTCATTTGGCTTATTTTCTTTAATCTTTAAATATCGTCAATGCTCTTTAAAGCTTCAGTTAATTTTGCATGCAGCGCTTCATAACGAGCAACATGTTCAGGAAGTTCAGATCCTTCGATTGCGGATAGCTCTGCACGAATTTCATCTAAATTAATTTGAGTCATTTCATGCCCTTTTCTTACTCTTCTTCGCAGCCGTTTTTTTAATCGAACTCTTCGTTGCTGGTTTCTTGCCGCCAGATTTACTTTTCGGCTTGCCTTCAAGTGCTGCTAATCGTGCTTCTAGCTTTTGAAACTCTGAACGTTTTACAAAGCCACGTTTGGTAACAGCCTTTTCAACTTCATCTTCGATACGCACCTTAAGAGCTTCGCCACTTTCTTGCAGCCAATTGTTAACTTGGCTGGCTAATTCAACTGGGTCAGCATCCTTTAAGCGCTTTAAGTTATCGCGTAAATCTTTAATAGCCACGCGATAACTTTACCGCGATTAGCTCTAAATCAGAGGCGCTTGATTTCACTGGTTACCACTTGCCAACGGCTTGCAAGTCCAGCGCCGTTCTTCCAGAATCTACGACGAATTGCTCCCGTAATCTCCACCCATTCACCATCTTTAAGCGAGAGCGCGCTACGACGAGTCTTAGCGCTCCAGCTTTCAAGATCTATCGTGTCAACACCGCCCTCGGGGCGAGTAATGGCGATTCGAAATTGCACGACCAAATCACCACTTGGCAGCTCTCGTTCTGAAGCAATAGTTGTCACCCAACCTCTAAGTGCAACATCATTTAAAGAATAATCAACCTCTTCGAGCGAATCTGTATTTTTTGTTTTTGTAGACAATTTTTACCTCCAAGGAATATTTGCAATGGAGGTATTCTTAAATCTGCCTATGACAGAGAGTCGAAGTTATGCACAACGTTCTCTAGCATCGGTGCTCTCTTCCAAATCTAGATCTGCACATTTCTTAAACCATTTTTTAGCTTCATCATGGCGCCCAGCGGCAGTAAGCGCATCCGCATATGCATAACGAAGTCGGATTGCCCATGAATCATTTTCGGTGTTGAGATCATTGGTCTGTAGCGTTACAACCGCCGCATCAATTTCACCTAAATCTCGGCGAGCACCAGCTGCCACAATTCGTAGCTCCACTGCCTGTTCTTTTGCTAACTTTTTCGCCTCCGGTGCTCCTGCTAATTCAAGTGCTTTTCTTGGACGACCAAGACCTCGTTCGCAATCTGCAAGTACTGGCCAAATCGAAACATCTCCGTTGATTCTAAATGCAGCTTTCAAATCTTTTATTGCGATATCAAATTTCCCAACTCGATAAGCTGCATAACCTGCAGTTTCGCGAACCACTGCCACGCGACCGGCATGGCGAACTGCAGCCTGTGCATGTTGGTGCGCTATCTCTGGATCCGAATCCGCAAATGCATTAACACAAGCAAGATGCTGTGCAACAATTTTGGCATTCTCTGCACTTAACGTTAATAAATCTCCGCGCGTTACTTTATCTAACTCTTCACCAGTAATTCCTTCCGGGATTATTGGATCCTTTGAAAAATCGCGATTTACTGGACGGCGATCATCTTTACGACGATTCTCTAATGAGCGATCGCCAAAACGCTCATTTCTAGGCTTAAAATCGCTACTTTTTCGAGAAGTATTTCTTGGGCGATCAGATCTTGGTCTGTCAGAACGCGGACGATCACTTCTTTCAGTGCGTTCGTTTCTTTCGCCAGGTCTTGATGGCCTTGAAGGCCGTGAAGAATTTGAGGATCGCGAAGGTCTTCCAGAATTTGATTTTGAATTAGGACGTGAAGAATCAGATCGTCTTGGACGATCACCGAAATTTTTTCTTTCCATAAATTTTCCTTTAACTCTTCACGCTATTCACTTGTAATAATTTTTATTTATTTTTATTTA
>CAYYFI010000005.1:0-37459 GCA_964471265.1 uncultured Actinomycetes bacterium
GGGCCTAAGCAATGTTCTTGGGAACCCACGAACCAAAGCTTGATGAGAAGGGTCGTTTGATCCTCCCAGCGAAGTTCCGCGAAGAGCTCTCTTCGGGCCTCGTAATCACCAAAGGCCAAGAGCGTTGTTTATATGTATTTCCGCAGAGTGAATTTGTAACTATTACTGAAACTTTGCGCCAAGCACCAGTTACTCAAAAAGCTGCTCGTGATTATTCACGTGTCATGTTTGCAGGTGCTCACGATGAAATTCCTGATCGCCAAGGACGCGTGACAATTCCGCAGAGTCTTCGCGAATATGCAAGTTTAGAAAAAGCATGCGTAGTAATTGGTGCAAATACTCGCGTGGAAATTTGGGATGCAAAAGCGTGGACCGAATACCTCGCAGATCGTGAAAAGAATTTCGCAGATGTTTCGGAAGAGGTGTTTCCGGGACTCTTCTGACTAACACCTAACTAACTCTTGAGGCCACTGCCTTCCTCGTTCTGACTTCACTTCCCCGAAGCCAGAACCTGATCCGTAGGACGGCAGTGACCTGAGGAGTTAGCAGTTTTAAAAATGTTTGACCGAAGTTGAAAGGGGAAGTGAATGCATATATCTGTAGCGCTAGATCGTTGCATTGAGTTGCTATCTCCAGCAATCGAAAAATCAACTTCACCTATTTTTGTTGATGCAACTTTAGGTCTTGGTGGTCATTCTTTTGAAATGCTAAATCGCTTTCCAAATTTAACTCTGGTTGGTATTGATCGAGATAAGAATGCCATTGAAAAAGCTAGTGACAGACTTTCAGAATTTGGTAACCGCGTACATATTGCGCATTCAGTATTTAATCACTTCGAAGAAATTGTTAAATCTTTTGGTTACAACCAATTAGATGCAGTGTTATTTGACTTAGGTGTTTCGTCTATGCAACTAGATCAATCAGAACGTGGTTTTTCATATTCACAGGATGCGCCACTAGATATGCGTATGGATCAATCACAGGGAATTACTGCAGCAGATATTGTGAATACTTGGACGCACGGTGAAATTTCCAGAATTCTAAAGGTTTATGGCGAAGAGAAGTTCGCAACAAGAATTGCAGATTTCATCATTCGTGAACGTGAAAATGGTCCGATTAATAGCACTGCGGTGCTAGCTACATTGGTGAAAAACGCGATTCCAGCGGCAGCTAGACGTACCGGTGGCAACCCAGCAAAGCGAACTTTCCAAGCGTTACGAATCGCAGTCAACAATGAATTAGAGGTTATCGAGCAAGCGTTACCTCAAGCTCTTGATCTACTCAAAGTAGGCGGACGGTTAGTGGTGCTCTCGTTCCAATCACTTGAAGATCGCATCGTTAAAGAAGCTTTTGCACAGGTCACACAATCTACATCTCCTAAAGAACTTCCAATTGAGCTTCCAGGACATGCAGCTAAATTCAAATTAATTGCCAAAGGTGAACCGGCAAGCGAGTTAGAAATTTCTGAAAATTCCAGAGCTCAATCTGTACGTATTCGCGGCGTGGAAAGGGTGGCAGCTTAAATGGCACTTCCAATCCTTTCACCTGCACTATACAAAACCAAAGCAGTAATTGCACAAACTTCTCAACGTGCAATTTTACGAATTGTTCCGGAACTGGAAACCGGTTCTAGAATTTCATCAAGATCACTCACCATGCTTAGTACGGTGTTGGGATTACTAATGATTTTGGTTATGTTTGCAATTACTTCCATGTCTACACAAGATGCATTCACATTGGCTAAATTGCAACGTGAAGCGCAAGTTTTAAGTGACGAGCGCGAAGCAATTAATAGCCAAATAGCTCATAAGAGCTCCCCGATGGCGTTAGCTTCAGAAGCGCGCAAACTAGGTATGAGTCCAAATTCTCAACCTCGATTTATTGATATCGACTCCAAAGCTAATGGCTGAACCAGATGCCTAGAAATCAATTTCAACAAAGAATCACTCGTTTAATTGCAATTTTCCTAGTTGCACTTCTTGGGCTACTAATCAGATTAATCGATGTTCAGGCTGTAAATGCAGGAGATTATAAATCTATTGCTGAAAATGAGCTTTATCGCGTAAGTACTTTGCTTGCACCTCGAGGCGATATTACCGATATTAATGGCGTGCCGTTTGCGCGAAGTGTTAGCCGAATTAACATTGTTGTAGATCAGAAAATGATTACCAATCCGCAAATTACAGCTGAGATTGCCGCGCCAATTTTAAAAATGACTCCAAACGAAATTCTCTCTAAAATTGTTGGAGAAAAAAGATGGTATTTAGTGGCTCGCAGCGCTACACCGGCTCAATGGAGTGCCTTAAAAGAAGCATTCGCAAATTACAACGAGCGATTGGCAAAAGTTGATTTCAATAAACGAATCGTAGGTTTTTTCCCTGAAAGAAATTACATCCGCGAATATCCAGCTGGATCAATTGTGGCCTCATTGGTTGGCTTCACAAATCAAGCTGGAGATGGGGCAGCTGGAATTGAGTCAGCGCTTAATACAAGCTTAAAAGGTCAAGATGGAAAGTATGTTTACGCAAACGGTATATGGGCTGAAATTCCTGGCACCCAGCAGCAGATAGTTCAAGCTAAATCGGGAAATTCAATTCGATTAACAATCGATAGAGATATTCAATATGTTGCGGAAAATGCAATTGTGAAAGCGGTTCGTGCGACTAATGCCAAAAGTGGCACTGTAATTGTCATGGATCCTAAAACTGGCCAAATTTTGGCGCACGCTACTGCACCAACTTTTGATCCTAATAAACCGGTTAAATTAAGTGATGTACATAATGCATCAGTAGAAGAAGTTTATGAGCCTGGATCTACTGGAAAAGTAATGACTTTGGCTGCAGCTATTGAAGAGAATCTAGTTACTCCAACGACCGTATTTACAGTGCCATACAAATTGCGTACCAAATATAAAGTATTCCAAGACCATGAAAGCCATCCAACCCAACATTTAACTACAGCGGGAATTTTGGCAGTTTCTAGCAACACTGGAACCATTCAAATTGGCGCTAAATTGAGTGATCAAAAACTTTATGATTATTTAAGAGCATTCGGAGTCGGAAGCTCTACAAATTCTGGACTTCCTGGTGAATCACCTGGTTTGATAAATGCGCCAAAGGACTGGAGTGGCACTACCAAACCTGCGATGTCTTTTGGTCAGGCTTATTCTGTAACTGCTATGCAAGCAACTTCGATTTTTGCAACTATCGCAAATGACGGTGTTAGAGTCGAACCAACCGTAATTGCTGGCACATCAGATGCACAAGGCCATTACACACCTGCAAAACCAAGAAAGAGCACCAGAGTTATTAGCGCAGAGACCGCTACGAAAATGAGATTGATGATGGAAAGCGTGGTTAGTGCAAATGGCACTGCACCAAGTGCGGCAATTCCAGGTTATCGCATCGCTGGTAAGACCGGAACTGCACAGCGAGTGGTCAATGGTCGTTACAGTGGCTATACCGCTTCATTTATTGGTTTTGCGCCGGCAGATAAGCCACGTTATGTAATCAGCGTGACTATTCAAGCACCACAAGGAATGCACTGGGGTGGCGTTTTAGGTGGGCCAGTCTTTAAAGAAGTTATGAGCTATTTACTTGAAGCAAAACACATACCGCCTACAAATACAAAAGTAATTCCTATTCCATTAAATGCTGCAGCGCTTGCCGCAGAAGCAGCTAAAAAAGTTAAATCAGAAAAACAAGCATGATACGTCCAATTAACTCACCGAAAGTAAGTTTTGCAGATATTGCAAAACTAATCGGTGCAGAATTCGATCAAGATATTGAGATTAATGGCATTGCGCAGAGTGCATCGGATGTAGTTCCGGGTGACATATTTTTTGCGCTACCTGGCACTAAACATCACGGAATTGAATTCTTAGATCAAGCTATAACTAATGGTGCAGTTGCGGTTATCTCAGATCAAAAAGGTAAAAATCTAAAGTTACCAACTTTAATTGTGGAAAATCCTCGTAAAGTTTTGGGCGATGTTGCCGCACACATATATGACGATCCAAGCAAAAATCTATTTTCAGTCGGTATTACCGGTACTAACGGAAAAACCACAGTGACGACTTTGCTACATCAAATTTGGCAAATAGCTGGATGGGATAGTGGACTTATTGGTACTGTAAATACTCAGATTAATAGCGAAATCCTGCCCGCTACACACACCACTCCGGAAGCTGCTCCTTTACAGTCTTTATTCGCTGCGATGCGTGAACGGCACTGCCGCGCAGTAGCTATGGAAGTTTCTAGCCATGCACTTGTGCAACATCGAGTTTCGGGAACTCACTTTAAGGTTGCTGGATTTACAAACTTGACTCAGGATCACTTGGATTATCACGGTGATATGGAATCGTATTTCGAATCGAAAGCAAAACTATTTGAATATGGCAGAAGTGATTTAGCCGTGATAAATGTGGATGACTTATATGGCAGTAAATTAGCTGAAAATCTGGAAATTCCAGTCATCAAAATTTCTCGAGATAAAAGACTTGACTGGTATTACGAAGAGCATGTGCAGTTAGGTAGCAGTACTCAAATTAAAATTCGTGGTAAAGACGGAGTACTAATTGAAGGAACTACCAAATTAATTGGTGCTTTTAATTTGGATAATTTACTGATGGCGGTAGCAATTGCAGTTATCAGTGGAGTTGACCCAATCGAGATTTCCGCAAATATGTCTCTTTTAATTGGCGCTCCTGGGAGATTAGAACAAGTCAATGTAGGGCAAGATTTCTTAGCATTTGTGGATTATGCGCATACTCCTGATGCCGTGATAAATGTACTTAAGAGTGCTCGAGAAATGACAAAAGGTAAAGTAATTGCAGTACTCGGTTGCGGCGGAGATAGAGATAAAACTAAACGTCCGCTTATGGGGAGCGCCTTAACTGCTGCAGATATTCCAATCTTTACCAGCGATAATCCACGTAGCGAAAATCCAGAAATGATTTTGCAAGAGATGGTTGGCGGATTGAATCATTCCGGAGAAGTTATCGTAGATCGCCGAATCGCAATTGCTAGAGCAGTCAAAATAGCAAAGCCAGGGGATGTAATTGCCATACTCGGCAAAGGCCACGAAACTGGCCAAGAGATTAATGGAGTAAAACATCCTTTCGATGATCGAAAAGTTTTAGCTGAAGAGATTGCGGGTCTTAAATGATTCGATTAAAAACTTCGCAAATTGCGCATATTGTCGGTGGAGAATTAAATGTTGATGGCAATTTAGAGGTGTGGCAAGCCCCCGTATTTGACTCGAGAAACGCAATCCCTGGTTCTTTCTTTCTGGCTTTATCAGGAGCGCAAGCCGACGGCCACGATTTTGTTAAAGATGCCATTAACAATGGTGCAGTATTTGCGCTTGTTTCAAAAACAGTCGTAGGACCAAATATCAAGGTAAATGATGTATTAAGTGCACTTAGCAAATTAGCTGCCTATGTAAGATCACAACTTCCGGAATTAAAAGTAATTGGAATTACTGGATCTCAAGGCAAGACGACGACTAAGGACTTATTGCATCACATTCTAGAAAGTGTCGGTCCCACAATTGCTCCAGAAAATTCCTTCAATAATGAATTAGGCGCACCATTAAATTTACTTCGTTGTGATGAAAAGACTAAATACTGCATAGCAGAAATGGGAGCAAGAAATCTAGGAGATATTGCCAATCTCGCATCTATTGTGAAACCTGATATTGGAGTAGTTTTAAAAGTTGGCAGCTCCCACTTATCCGAATTTGGTACTAGAGAGAACATTGCAAAGGCAAAGAGTGAATTGATTCAATCTCTACCTACAGATGGTGTGGCTATTCTTGGACTATACGATTCATTTACGCCAAAAATGGCCGACGGATTTGCCGGGAGAGTAATAACTTTTGGAGAAACTCCCGATGCAGATGTTCGTGCAACGGATATTGAAATTCGTGAGGGCTCACCACATTTTGATTTAGTTGATGGCGAAGGTCGAGTATCGGTTGGTATGCGTTTGGTTGGTGCTCAACAAATTCCAAATGCATTAGCAGCTGCTGCTGCAGCCATTGCGCTAGGTATTTCTAATGATCACATTGCGACTGCGCTTTCAACTGCTGAAAATCGCAGCAAATGGCGGATGCAGTTACATGAACTGCCTGGATTATTGATAATTAATGATGCATATAACGCAGCACCGGAGTCGATGGAAGCGGCCCTCTTTTCATTGAGATTATTCGCTCAAGAACGCGGCGGCGCTGCGTGGGCATTTCTTGGAAAAATGCATGAACTCGGCGAGTCCTCCAACCAGGCACATGAAAAAATTGGCACCCTTGCCCGAGATTTAGGTGTTGATCATTTAGTGGCTATAAATGCTAAAGAATACGGCTCGTCACTAAATTATGAGAAATGGGAAGATTCTTTAGAGTTGCTAAAGGAATTTTCAGCTGGAGATGTAGTTTTAATTAAAGCATCTAGAGCAGAAGGTTTAGAAAAATTGGCGCAAGCTTTGATTGAAAGTTGGGAGCGATAAGTGAAAGAAATTCTGCTGGCAGGAGTCATCGCCCTTTTTTTCAGCCTCTTCGGGACTCCTTTGCTAATCAAAATTTTGGCAAAAAATAGTTATGGCCAAATGATCCGAGATGATGGCCCTCAGAGCCATCACGTAAAACGAGGAACCCCAACTATGGGTGGAATCGCAATTATCTTTTCGGCAATTGCTGGATACCTTTTGGCTCACTTACTTTTAGGAATTGCATTTAGCGCTTCGGCACTTTTAGTCATAGCTCTTTTCACTGGATTGGGTTTTGTTGGATTTATCGATGACTATTTAAAAGTAGTAAAACAAAGATCTTTAGGTTTAAATAGCAAACAGAAAGTTGTCGGTCAGATAATTGTGGCCGGATTATTCGCTTACTTTGGCACTAAGTTTCCAGATAATAATGGTTTAACTCCTATTTCAAACAATCTTTCATTCTTGCGTGATACTTCAATCAAGTTAGGAATAGTCGCGTTAATTATTTGGGTAATTTTCATGGTTACTGCGACCAGCAACGGAGTTAATTTAACTGATGGATTAGATGGTTTAGCTACCGGCGCTTCCGTGATGTCATTTCTCGCCTTCGTTTTAATTGGAGTTTGGCAATTCGGTCAATCTTGTGGAGATGAAGTGATTCCAAATTGCTATCAAGTGCGCGATCCAATGGATTTAGCGGTATTAGCGGCTTCATTAGCTGCGGCGTGCACGGGATTCCTCTGGTGGAATACCTCGCCAGCAAAAATATTTATGGGAGATACCGGTTCGCTGGCCCTTGGTGGAGCGCTTGCAGGATTAGCTATCTCTATGCGTACCGAACTTTTATTGATTGCAATTGGCGGGCTCTTTGTACTCATTACATTTTCGGTAATTATTCAGGTCGCATATTTTAAGTTAAGTGGAGGTAAGCGAGTCTTTCGTATGGCGCCACTGCAACATCATTTTGAATTAAAAGGTTGGGGCGAAGTGACTATCGTAGTGCGCTTCTGGATTATTGCTGGACTTTCAGTTGCGCTCGGTCTTGGTCTTTTCTACGCGCAGTGGGTAGCTGCCTAACTTATATGGAATTCGCTGGCAAGAAAGTTTTAATCCTCGGCGGAGGAGTAACTGGTAGTGCGGTGGCAAAAATCGTTGAGCAGCTTGGCGCTTTTGTAAATATAGCCGATGAAAAACCTTTGCCAGATTTTGCTATGCACCCAATTAATGATTACAAAAATTTAGATTATGACCTGGCGGTGGTTTCGCCTGGATGGAAACCAGATCATCCCTTAGTTAAAGCTCTAAAAAGCGCAGGAATTAAAATCACCAATGAGGTTGACATTGCCTGGCATTTTCGCAATTTGCATCGTCCAACGCAGAAATGGGTGGCAATTACTGGCACCAACGGCAAAACTTCTACAACCGAATTGACTGCAGAAATGATTAATGCAGCTGGTATCTCAGCAAAGGCTTGCGGCAATGTCGGTACCACCGTAATTGAAACGGTCTGGAGCGAAACTAAATTTGAAGTATTAGTTCTAGAGCTATCGAGTTTTCAGATTCATTGGATGCAAGATCCAGAATTTGCCGCTATTGCTATATTAAATATCGCAGATGATCACACAGATTGGCATGGATCTCTCCAAGCCTACACTCAAGCAAAAGTAAAATTATTAGCTCACACCGATATCGGAATCCTCAATGGTCAAGATCAAAATTTAGTTCAAGCAGTAAGCGGTTGGTCCGGACGCAAGATTTATTTTGGCCTAGAAACTCCAGCAAAAGGGCAGTTAGGTTTAGTTGAAGAACTTTTAATTGATCGTGCGTTTGTGGCTGATCCAAATGAAGCTGGAGAAATCTGTCAGTTAAACGAAGTGCAACCAACTGTTCCGCACGCCGTTGCAAACACTTTAGCAGCGGCAGGAGTAGCTAGAGCGGTTGGGGCTGATTTAAATAGCATCCAGAATGCAGTTAAAACATATAAACCAGGGCGCCATCGCATCGAGCTAGCGCTTGAAAAGAATGGAATTCGTTGGGTTAATGACTCTAAAGCCACCAACCCGCATGCAGCACAGGCTTCACTATTTTCAACTACTAAATCAATTTGGATTGCGGGAGGCTTGGCAAAGGGTGCTCAATTTGAGAGCCTAATTGATAAATGCAAAGGTCGAATTAAGGCGGCACTTTTAATAGGCACCGATCGCGCCCTAATAGCTAATGAATTGCAAAAGCATGGAATTGAGTTTTATTTAATTGATGGCGAAAATATTATGGAAGCTGTGGTTCAAAAGGCAATTAAATTAGCTGAAGCCGGAGATACCGTATTACTTGCACCGGCTTGTGCCTCAATGGACCAATTTAAAAATTATTCTGATCGCGGAGATCAATTTATCGCAGCAGTAAAGAAGTTTGCCTAATGTTAAAAACTCCAGCCAGTACTTTCAAAACTTTTCTCTGGCTATCACTAGCGATCTTGATATTTGGTGACATTATGGTGATTTCTGCGGCTCAGGTTGTTGGTTTAACAATTGGGGGTAATTCGTTTGCCATTAGCTGGAAGCAAATATTAGTTTCATTAATTTCAGTGCCTTTCGCCTGGTTAATTGCACAATTGCCGCTTAAGAGCCTTAAATGGTTTGCACATAGAAGTCTTGGTATCGCGATTTTATTTATGCTTTTATTAATCCCGTTCGGTCGAGATGTAAATGGCAATACCAACTGGGTATCCGCAGGACCATTTGATTTTCAACCATCTGAAGTGGCAAAAGTATTTCTAATTCTCTGGTCTGCATATGTAATTGAAAATAATTTTGGTGATGCTCGTAAAATTACCATCCGCTTAACCATTGGTTTTGCAATGGTGCTAGCTATAGTCTTAAATGGTGGTGATTTAGGTTCAGCGGTGGTGATAGGGCTAGTGCTAGCCACGTTGATTTATTTGGCAGGCGCTGAAAGTAAATATATTGCCGGAATCGCAATTGCGGGAATTTTGGGGGTAGCGGCTTTAGTTGCGATGCAGCCTTATCGCATAGCTAGATTCACCGCCTTTATTCATCCCTTTGCCGAAGATGTATACAAAAATGCGGGCTGGCAACCTGCGCATAGTTTGATGGCGCTAGGTAGTGGTGGCCTTTTTGGTTCTGGTATCGGTGCAAGCAAACAAAAGTGGGGCAATTTAGCTGAGGCGCATACCGATTTTATTTTCGGTGTAATTGGTGAGGAATTTGGATTATTAGGCACGCTTCTGACAATTAGTGCAATCGCACTATTAGTCGTATGTATTATAAAAATCTCGCTCTCAGCCAAAGATACCTTTAGTAGGTATTTAGGTCTTGGTATTGCCTTTTGGATCGGTTTTCAATCATTAATTAATTTAGCGTCAGCAACCAGTTTGATTCCGGTAGTAGGAGTTACCTTGCCATTTTTATCTTATGGCGGAACTTCTCTGCTTGCACTTGTTGGCGCGCTAGGGTTTGTGGCAGGAATTGCTCTTCGAAACCCAACGGTTTCCAAAGAATTTCCTTTTCATTTAAAGTTTCGATTTAAGGTTCAATCAAAATTGGGAGCAAAGACAGGAGCGAAAAGATAAATGAATCGCATCCTCTTTGCAGGCGGTGGCACTGCTGGTCATATCGAACCAGCTTGGGCAGTGTCCGAAGTTTGGCGTCAAAAACACCCTGGAGATGAAATTGCATTTCTAGGTACGAAAAATGGCTTGGAAGTTACTTTAATCCCAGATCGGGGCGGCAAGCTCTTTCTAATTCCAAAAGTGGTAGCGCCGCGCAAAGTTAATCTTGGCGCATTTCTCTTTCCGATTCGACTCTTAAATTCCATTATTAAGACCGTTTCGGTTGTTAAGCAATTTGATGTCGTAGTTGGATTTGGCGGTTATGTGGCTGGTTCTGCATACATTGCCGCTGCAATTTTACGTAAACCAATAGTGGTACATGATCAAAATGCAAAAATTGGAATGGCCAATAAATTCGGAGCAATATTTACCAGAGAAATCGCATTAGCATATGAAAATTCTGGAATATCTGGTGCCAGAGTTGTCGGAAATCCACTTAAGAAAGAGATTATTGCTGCCGCCAATCAGAGTGATTGGGTAGTGGCTAGAAATAATGCAAAATCTAAACTGGATGTAAGTGGAAATTTAATCTTGGTGCTTGGTGGCTCAACAGGTTCGCAAGCTATAAATAAAGTGATTGCAGAAACTCTGCTTAAGGGTAATTTCGCAGGTTGCACCGTAATTCACTCTGTAGGTAAAGAAAATGAACTCCCTGAAAGTACGGCGACTTATCGTCCAGTTAGTTACATTGAGGATATGGCTACTGCACTTTTGGCTGCCGATTTAGTCATTTCTAGGAGTGGCGCGATTGCCTGTTCTGAATTTGCCGCGCTTGGAAAGTATGCGCTTTTTATCCCTTTGCCAATAGGAAACGGCGAACAAGCCCTAAATGCAGATGAATTGGTTTTGGCACATAAAGCTGAGGTGATCCAACAGACCAGTTTCGATAGTAACTGGCTTAGCACTAATCTTCCTCGATTATTGCAACAAGGAAGCATTTCACCGCTAGGTACTTCGTTGAATGCCGCAGAGCAAATTGCAGAATGTGTAGAGCGAGTGATTTAAGTGAAGTTAAAAGATTTAATTGGCAAGCGTGTCCACTTTATCGGAATAGGTGGATCAGGAATGAGTGGACTGGCGCGTATTGCAATTTCTCACGGAATCAAAGTTACTGGCTCAGATAATTCAGATTCGTCGGTTTTAGTCGCTCTTCGAGCGCTAGGTGCGGGAATATTTATAGGCCATAAGGCCGAACACATTAATGGTGCAGATTTAATCGTATATTCAAATGCCATAAAAAATAATAATCCTGAACGCGAAGCTGGCCACAAAACTGGCATTCCCGAAATTACACGTGCGACGGCACTGTCGATATTGATGTCAGAATCAATTTCAATTGCAGTAGCAGGAACACATGGTAAAACCACTACTTCTTCAATGGCCACAGTTGCTTTGCAAAGTGCAGGGGCTGATCCTTCATTCGCGATTGGTGGAATTCTAAAAAGTTCTGGTTCAAATGCGCATCGCGGTTCTGGCAAATATTTTGTAGCAGAAGCCGATGAATCAGATGGATCATTTGTGGCTTACCACCCACACGCTGCAATTATTACCAATGTTGAGTGGGATCATGTGGATCATTTTAAAAATGAAGCGCAAGTTTTCGATGTCTTCAAAGATTTTGTACAGACCATAACCGGCTTTTTGGTTTATTGTGCAGACGATGAAGGCGCTAGAAATATTGCAGCTACTGCCAAAATTAAAACCATCGGATATGGAAAGAGTGAAAGTGCAGCCCTTAGGGTCGACCAAATTCAATTAAACGCTGGCAGTTCAACAGCTAGAGTTCTATGGAATGGCGCAAAAATTGGGATGCTCGAAATTTCCGTTCCTGGCGAACATAATGTCTTAAATGCGGCCGCAGTATTGGCGGTAGGCCTTGAATTAGGCTTGCCAGCTTCATCACTATTGGATGGTCTAATTAAATTTCATGGTGCAGGTCGCCGATTTGAATTAAAGGGCAGCGTTAACGGCATTCGAATTATTGATGATTATGGGCATCATCCAACTGAAATTAAAGTGACTTTAGAAGCGGCAAGAAGGTATGCAGGGGGCGGAAAACTTCTAGTTATCTTTCAACCACATCGATACTCTCGAACCAAAGTTTTCACAAAAGAATTTGCAGAAAGTTTGAGCATGGCTGACACGGTTTGGATGCTAGAAATATATGCAGCTAGCGAACAACCAATAACCGGTGTGACCAGCGCAAATATTGTTAAATTAATGAAGAACGCTACGTTCGAACCCAACTTTATGACGGTCACTGAAGAAGTTGCCAAGGTTGCAAATCCAGGCGATGTAATCATCACTTTAGGAGCCGGAGATGTTAGCTCGCTTGGCACTTTAATATTGGAGGAGCTACATAAAAGGTTTGGCAGTGCGCCGTAAACGTGAAATTGCAATTGGCGCTGCGATTTTAGTCATTGCAACTCTGGCTTTTCTCTTTGGTTGGACCAATATCTTTACCGTTAAAAAAATTTCAGTATCCGGCTCTCCTAATACTCAAATTACAAAACAAGTATTACAAATTGCGGATATCCAAAAGGGTGAGAAGTTGGCTCGAATTGAACCACGTGCCATCGCTACGAATTTAAGCCTAGCCGGCATAGATTGGATTGAGAGCGTCCAAATTTCTAGAAATTGGATAAGTCGTACGGTAACTATCAATTTGGCAGCTCGAAATGCGATTGCAATCTCAGGTGGGAAATATGTGGATGCTAAAGGCGTTTTATTTACCTCGCCAATTGAAATAACCAAAAAACTAGCGGAGATATCAGCTGGTAATCAGAGCGCTAGATCTGCTGCGGTGGATTTTTACCTCTCTTTGCCGACGGAAATTCAAGCCAAAACCTCTCGAATCAACGCTACCTCTGCCAAAAATTTTCAACTTATTTTGGATGAAAAACTTCGTATAAATTGGGGAGATGCTGCTAATAATTCGCTAAAAATAAAGATTTATAAGGCTTTAATGGCACTTCCTGAAAATAAAAAAATTAAAGAGATGGATGTAAGCGATCCCTCAAAACCCACCGTTAAATAATCAGCAAAATAGCCAATTAAGTTAATTGGATTTAACCGTGTCGGTAATTGAATAGTCACCCCTAACGCTCTAATTTTCGGCCACCAAATTGGGATGAGTTGTAACCCTTAAGTAAAGGTTTACACCGAAGGGGAGATCATGGCGGCACCGCAGAATTATTTAGCAGTCATCAAAGTTGTTGGCATTGGTGGCGGCGGCGTTAATGCAATTAATCGCATGATCGAAGCTGGATTAAAAGGTGTTGAGTTCATCGCTGTTAATACAGATTCACAACAATTATTAATGAGCGATGCTGATGTCAAACTTGATATCGGAAGAAAAATTACTCGCGGACTCGGTGCAGGTGCAGCACCAGAAGTTGGTCGCGAAGCAGCGCTAGATAACGTTGATGAAATTGAAGAAGCGTTGCGCGGTGCAGATATGGTTTTCATTACCGCTGGTGAAGGTGGCGGAACTGGTACTGGTGGCGCACCTGTAGTTGCAAAAATTGCACGCGAACTTGGTGCACTTACTGTTGGTGTAGTTACCAAACCATTTTCATTTGAAGGTAAATTGCGAACCACTCAAGCAGACGCAGGAATTGAAGCGTTACGTTCTGAAGTAGATACATTAATCGTAATTCCAAATGATCGTTTGCTTGCGATTTCTGATCGTGCTATTACTGCACTTGATGCATTCAAGAGCGCTGATCAAGTTCTTCTCTCTGGTGTACAAGGCATCACTGAATTAATCACACAACCTGGTTTAATCAATCTTGACTTTGCAGATGTAAAAGCAGTTATGACTGGCGCAGGAGCAGCGTTAATGGGAATTGGATCAGCTCGTGGCGAAAATCGCGCTTTGCGTGCTGCTGAATTAGCTATCTCTTCACCGCTTCTTGAAGCATCAATTGATGGCGCGATGGGTATTTTGCTTTCAGTTGCAGGCGGTAGCGACCTTGGTCTCTTTGAAATTAATGAAGCTTGCCAGTTAGTACAAGATGCAGCTCATCCAGATTCCAAATTTATATTCGGAACAGTTATTGATGATGCTTTAGGCGATGAAGTCCGAATCACTGTGATTGCAGCTGGTTTTGATGGTGGAGAGCCAAAGAAAATTGAGCGTCCAACTATTACCACCAATGAAATTTCAGGTAACGCCAACCCAGTCATCGAAAATGATCCGCTGCAGGTGGCAATGGAAATTACTGGCGAAACCCCGCGCCGTCGAATCTCATTCGAAGAGTTAGTTGCAGAAGATGAGATCGACGTTCCTGACTTCATGAAGTAATGCCATTTATCTTTACCAACCGATTAGGTGGGGTAAGCAAGGCGCCGTTTGATTCGGCAAATTTAGGTTTTCATGTCGGGGATGATCCGCATGAGGTAGCGACTAATCGTGTGACACTTGAAACCCAAATCGGCATGCCAATAGTTTTCATGAATCAAGTGCATGGGGATACTGTGGTTTTAGTTGAGGATAACCAAATTCAACCAACCTGCGATGCGCTTATTACCACCAATCAGAGATTGGCAGTTGCGGTGATGGTTGCCGACTGCATTCCGCTGCTACTTAAATCTGATGTCGCGGTAGCGGCAGTACATGTTGGTCGCAAAGGTCTTTTGAATGGAATAACCAGAAAGACCATTGATGCAATGCGTGATTTGGGTGCTGAAGTTATTCACTCTTATGTCGGCCCAAGTATTTGCGGAGGTTGTTACGAAGTAGGTGCCGAGATTTTTGATGAAGTTATAGCTAAGTATCCAGCCGCTGATTCATCGGTGCGAACCGGAAAGCTGACTTTAGATTTAGTTTCAGGTTTAAAACAAGATTTGAAAGATACCGTGTTGCTAGATCTTTCAAGTTGTGTACTTGAAGATAAGAGTGCATTCTCTTATCGCAGAGATGGAACCACAGGTAGGCAAGCAGGTGTGATTTGGCTTTAGATCGCAGAGGTTTTCTGGCACAGAATTTGGCTGAAGTTAAAGCAACTATCCCAAAAGATGTTCACTTGATAGTAGTGACAAAAACATTTCCACTTAGCGATGCCCAAATTCTTCATGAATTAGGAGTGACCGAATTTGGTGAGAATCGCGATCAAGAGGGCAAGGCAAAAGCGCCGGCTGTCCCTGGCAAGTGGCATTTTCAAGGGCAGCTCCAGAGCAATAAATTGAAATCTATCTGCTCCTGGGCAGATGTAGTTCAGACCATAGACACCATTAGATATGTGCAATTGACTTCCAGAGCAGCAAATGAAGCAAATAAAGAGCTGGAAGTATTTATCCAAGTCTCATTAGATGGTTCCATAAATCGGGGCGGAGCATTACCAGATGATGTAAATGCCATCGCTGATGAAATTCTCGCCTCAACTAATTTAAAGTTACAAGGTTTGATGGCGGTAGCACCACTTGGTGAAGAGCCAGATCGAGCATTTGAGCGATTAGCCAAAATTCATCAATCCTTTAAAACTACTTACCCAGATGCCCCAAATCTCTCTGCCGGTATGAGCAATGATTATTTATCAGCTATCAAATATGGCGCGACACATATACGAATTGGCTCTTCAATACTCGGTTCGCGCAGCTAAATTATCTAAAATATCCCTTATGTCTAGCCTTAAGAAACTAGGAAATTTTCTCGGTCTTACAGATGACCTCGAGAGCGAAGAGATCTCACATGAAGCGGAGACTCCAAGAATTAGAGTTCGTGAATCTCGTTCCTTTGCAGCGGTGCAAGCAACACCAACTCAGGCAGTTGCTGCTCCAGCAACAAATCAGATTTTTACAGTTAATCCTCGTTCATATAACGAAGCGCGTGTAATTGGCGAAAGATATCGCGAGGGCAATACCGTGCTTATGAATTTAACCGACATGGGTGATGAGGAGCGTAAACGCTTAGTGGATTTTGCTAGCGGTTTAGTTTTCGGTCATCATGGCACAATCGAACGCGTTACCTCAAAAGTTTTCTTGCTCTCACCTGCAAATGTCACTGTTTCTTCAGAAGTTAAGACCGCAGCAGCTGAAGCAAGTTTTTTTAACCAAAGCTGACGCATGCTCGGCATTTGGATAGCGCGTTTTTTACAAGTTTTTATTTTGGCGCTTTTTGCGCGCTTAATTCTCGATTACGTCAGAATGTTCAAACCAAATTGGACGCCACGTGGAGTCATGCTCTGGTTTGCGGAAAGTGTTTATACCTTAACTGATCCACCCGTTAAGTTTTTTCGTCGCTTTATACCACCATTGAGATTAGGTGGAGTTGCGCTAGATCTATCTTTTATCGTGCTCTTTTTTGCAGTTCAGATTCTGCAAACTCTCGCACTTGCATACCTTTAATCCGCTTTAATTTCTCTCTAGATTAAAGGTGAAACCTAATTCGGTGTCGCATAGCAAAGAGTTATCTTGTTGCATATCAACTGCCAAAACTTCACGCTTGATGTGTTCCAGCGATTCGATAACTGCAGGCGTGATTTCAGCAGTGGCATTCCAAGTAACTTTGATGCGATCTGAAATATCAAAACCAGCGCTCTTACGTCCTTCTTGCAACGCGCGAATTACCTCGCGGACGTTTCCGGCATTTATTAGCGCTTGGGTGAGCGTTAAATCAAGCGCAACTGATTCTCCGTTGTTGCTAGCTACCGACCAGCCACTCTTTGGTTGTTCCGTAATAACCAAATCATCTGCAGTTACTTCGAAATCACCCAGTTTAGCGCTTGCCTTTGTGCGAACTTCTGCGACTAAATTTGCTGCATCTGCGGCAGTAATTAATTTAGCAATCTCCTGAACTGCACCGCCATATTTAGCTCCCAGCGCGCGGAAATTAGCTTTGATGCTAACGCTAACTAGTTCACCTGTTGCACCTGATGCACCTGATGCATTTGCAATATCTTCAAGTTCCAGCACATTTAATTCATCTGCAATCTGATCTCGCATATCTGATGGCAAGTTAGACCAACCACTTGCCGCAATGAGTGCACGACCTAAAGGCTGACGAATCTTTACAGATGATTCTGCGCGCGCAGCGCGACCCAATTCAACAATGCGTCTAGTTAGGGCCACTTGATCGCGAAGTTGGATGTCAATCAAAGCTTCATTTACTTCTGGCCAAGAAGTTAGGTGAATAGAAGAAGCTGCATCTGATTCAACAGGTTTAATAAGTTCTTGCCAAACATGCTCGGTAATAAATGGCACCATCGGCGACATGATTTGAGTTAACACTTTGAGGCATTCATGCAAGGTTGCTAAGGCAGCAGGGTCGCCATCCCAGAAGCGACGACGGCTACGTCGGACGTACCAATTTGAAAGATCATCAATGAATGTGGCGATTAATCGTCCAGCTGTTTGAGAATCAAAGTCGGCATAAGCTAAATCAACTTCTTTAACAAGTAATTGCAATTCCGAAAGAATCCAACGATCCATAATTGGACGACTAACTTGAGTTGGGGATTGTGATAAATCGAAATTGGAAGCGCGCGCATATAGCGACATAAATGAAATGGTGTTCCAATAAGTAAGCAGCGTCTTACGGATTACTTCTTGAATCGCATCATGACCAACTCTGCGTGCGGCCCATGGAGAACCCGCTGCCAACATAAACCAACGAACCGCATCTGCGCCGTGTTGATCCATAAGTGCCATTGGCTCTAGGACATTGCCTAGGTGTTTGGACATTTTGCGACCATCTTTATCCAGAATATGTCCTAAGCAGAGCACAGTTTTGTATGAAGATTGGTCGAAAACCAATGTTCCAATAGTCATTAAGGTGTAGAACCAACCACGAGTTTGGTCTATTGCCTCGCAGATAAAATCGGCTGGATATGAATTCTTAAACTTCTCTTCCGATCCTGGTTTATGAGGATAACCCCACTGCGCAAAAGGCATGGCACCTGAGTCATACCAGCAATCGATAACTTCTGGTACGCGCACCATTTCTTCCTTGCAATCAGCGCAAGCAAATTTAATATCATCTACAAATGGGCGATGGGGATCCAAATTAGATAAATTCGTGCCCGCTAATTCACCAAGTTCTTTTAGCGAGCCAACTGCAATCTCATGTTTATTCTGGCAGCGCCAGATAGGCAATGGTGTACCCCAATAGCGATTTCGGGAGAGCGCCCAGTCAATATTGTTATTTAGCCAATCTCCGTAACGGCCAGTTTTAATTGTTTCTGGATGCCAATCAGTTTTTTGGTTTTCACGAATTAAGGCATCTTTTATTGAGGTGGTACGAATGTACCAAGATGGTTGTGCGTAATAAATCAATGCAGTGTGGCAGCGCCAGCAATGCGGATATTGATGCTCATATGGTTGATGCTTATAAAGAAGTGAACGCGCCTTTAAGTCTTTCACAATTGGCTTATCCGCTTCCTTGAAGAAAAGATCTCCGACTAATTCAATGTCTTTTTCAAAATGTCCATCGGGACGAACTGGATTAACAGTTGGCAGGTTATAAGCTCGGCAGGTTTTAAGGTCATCAGCGCCAAAAGCTGGTGCTTGGTGTACTAAACCCGTGCCATCTTCAGTGGTTACATAATCAGCTAGCACCACAAAATGTGCATTTGGAATTTCAACTACTTTAAATGGTTGGCTATAAGAGATGCGCTCAAGATCTTTACCTTTATAGCGCTTCAGAATCTCAGTTTCGCCATCTAATTTTGAAAGTAGCGCTTCTGCCAAAACTAAAATTTCAGAGTGATCCTCTTTAGTGACTTTAACGGCCACATAGTCAACTTCAGCATTTGCAGCGACTGCGGTATTTGAAATTAGAGTCCAAGGAGTAGTGGTCCAAACTAAAAGTGAAGCTTGCAAATCTTTGAGTTCGCCGCTGGTAATTGGAAAACGCACATACACCGATGGATCAGTAACGGTCTCATAGCCTTGCGAAAGTTCATGATCTGATAATCCAGTGCCACAACGAGGGCAATATGGTGCTACGCGATGATCTTGAACCAGTAAACCCTTCTTCCAAATTTCTTTTAATGACCACCAAACAGATTCCACGTATTCGGGTGACATAGTCCAATATGCTTCATCGAAATCTACCCAGAAGCCCATGCGATTAGTCATGGTGGTAAAAGCATTCACATGTCTTTGCACAGACTCTTTACATTTTGCGTTAAATTCCGCAATACCAAATTTCTCGATATCACCTTTGCCAGAGAAACCAAGTTCTTTCTCAACTGCAATTTCAACCGGGAGCCCATGGCAATCCCAACCAGCTTTGCGAACTACTTGGTGACCTTTCATAGTCTGATAACGAGGAAAGACATCTTTAAATACGCGAGCTTCGATGTGATGAGTTCCTGGCATTCCGTTGGCAGTAGGAGGGCCCTCAAAAAAAGTCCATGAACTTTGACCTTCATGCAGTTTTACGCTCTGATGGAATATCGCATTTCGCTCCCAAAATGAGAGAACCTCGTGCTCCATCTTTGGGAGGTCGATCGAGGCCGGAATTGCGCGGTAGCCGGTCATTTGGAAATTCTATTAGACGGCCTAATCGCGCGCCTAATTGGCGCAGTGACCAATAACAAATTAAAGTTTCGCCCCTCATGGCTCTTAAAAAAATCGCTAAGAAATTAGCAAGCAAAGCTGCTAATAAGGCTGCTAATAAGGCAGCTAAAAAAGCGGGGAAGAAAACCGCTGAAAAGCCAGCAAAAAAAGTTGCGAAAAAATCTCCGGCTAACAAACCGGTTAAGAAAGCGGCTAAGAAAGCTCCGGCTAAAAAATTAGCGAAACCAGCTAAGCCAGTTAAGAAAACGGCTGCTGCAAAAGCTCCCGTGAAAACTCCGGTTAAGGCAGCCAAGAAGCCAGATAGTTCAATTAAAACTTCAGCAATTGTTGGATCAAAAGCAACTTTAAAAGTTGATACCAAGAACAACACCGTCCAAGTTGCGATGGCTTCTACACAGTTGACTGAAGCGATTGTTGAAGAGAAGCGTTTAATGATGCCACCACCGCCACCTCCAAAAAAGAGCGGTAAACAAACCCACTTGAAGCCATTGAAAGCTGCACCAGCCGCACTTGTAGTTAGTGATGTCGAAAGTTGGAGCGCTACGGAATTAAAGTCTATGCGCGCAAATTTGGCTAAGGAACTCGAACGTCTCCGTGAAGATTTGGCAAAAGTTGAATCTGAAATGGACGCCCTTATTAAAGATGGTGGCGAAGGCGCTGGAGATGATCAAGCAGACGCAGGAAACAAAACTTTCGAACGCGAACATGAAATGTCACTACTTATTAATGCACGTGACATGGTGATTCAAACAGAACGAGCAATTGATCGAATAGATAACAAGAGCTATGGCGTATGTGAGGTTTGTGGCAATCAGATTGGTAAAGCGCGTCTAGAAGTTTTCCCACGCGCAACTCTCTGCATGATTTGCAAACAGAAGGAAGAACGTCGTTAACTCAGCGAAGTATTTAAAGCTCATCTATTTAGTTGCAGCTTTGATTTGGTTGATTGATTTTCTTACTAAGCAGTGGGCATTAACCGCACTTCCAGGCAAGAAAATTTCCATTCTTTTTCTGAAACTAGAACTCTCTTTTAACACTGGTGCCGCATTTGGTTTAGGTGCAAATGGAGCAGGAGTCTTGCTTGGACTCTTTGCAATTTTGGTAATCGCTACTGCCTTTTTCTACGCGCCCAAAATTAGTAATAAAGCATGGGCACTTGTAGTTTCAATGGTGATCGGGGGAGCGCTTGGAAATTTAACCGATCGCGCCTTCAATTCTCCAGGCTTTTTACGTGGCAGCGTAACTGATTGGATCGTGCTACCGAATTGGCCCAATTTCAATTTGGCCGATAGTTCAATTGTTTGCGCCGCTATCCTTGCTTTCGTGCTCACCCTAAAAAATATTCCACCAGTTCAGGTGCGAAAAGATGCGTGAACTTAAAAATGTTGAAATTCCGTCAGATCTAAATCTTGAACGGATAGATAGCGCTTTATCACGGGTGCTTGGCTTTTCAAGAAGTGTCATTGTAAAACTTTTGGATGCAGGCGAAGTTTCATTAGGGCATAGGAAGTTAAATAAATCAGACAAAGTTGAAAGCGGTCAGATTATTTCAATTTTGCTTCCAGAACCTCCAAGTGGTGTTGCGATTCCACCAACACCATTGGCTGAATTAAAAATTGTTTATCAAGATTCTGATTTGGTAATTGTAAATAAACCAGTGGGTTGTGCAGCGCATCCAAGCCCTGGATGGAGTGGACCTACGGTAGTTGGTGCACTAATAGCCGCAGGTGTTTCGATTTCATCAAGCGGCCCAGCTGAACGACAAGGCATTGTGCAGCGACTTGATGTTGGTACTAGCGGCTTAATGATGGTGGCTAAAACCGAAAGTGCTTATCTGAAGTTAAAAGATATGTTTCGAAATCGTGAAATTAAGAAGATTTATCATGCGCTTGCGCAAGGACATCTAGAACCTGCGATTGGAACTATAGATGCTCCAATTGATCGCCATCCAAAAGAAGATTACAAAATGGCTGTCGTTTCAAGTGGTAAGCCAAGCGTTACTCATTATGAAGTAATTGAATTTTATCGTTCGGTTTCATTATTGAAAGTTGAATTGGAGACCGGTCGTACACATCAAATTCGAGTTCATATGTCGGCAATTCGCCACCCATTGGTTGGAGATTTAACATACGGTGCTGATCCGAATCTAGCTGCAGAGATTGGTGTAAATCGCCCGTGGTTACATGCGCAGGCTTTGGAATTTACTCATCCAATATCTGGCCTTCCAATAAGCGTGAGCGCTGATTACCCTCGTGATTTAACTGACTCATTATCGCGCCTTAGCGATGCGGTCCTGCCTTAGCCTTAATTGAAGGACTAATCTCCAGCCCGTGAACACCAATTTGTCCTTTGTGCATCTGCACGTTCACACAGAGTATTCAATGCTTGATGGCGCTGCTCGTGTAGCAGATTTAGTCAAAGAGGTAGCAGTGCAAGGGATGCCTGCCATTGCAATGACCGACCATGGCAATTTATTTGGTGCCTTTGATTTTTATAAGCAGGCAACTAAAGCTGGTGTAAAACCGATTATTGGTTTAGAAGCCTATGTTGCACCAGAAACTAGATTTGATAAACGACGAGTGCAATGGGCTGAAGGCGGAGAAGATGATGTCTCCGGCGGTGGTGCTTACACACACATGACATTATTGGCTGAGACCCAAGAAGGTTTAAGTAACTTATATAGATTAGCTTCTCTCTCTTCTCTTGAAGGTTTCTATTACAAACCGCGCATTGATCGAGAATTGCTTAGCAAATATGCCAAAGGTTTGATTGGAACTACTGGTTGTGTTGGCGGAGAAGTTGCTACCAGGCTGCGATTAGGAAATTACAAAGAAGCGTTAAAAGCAGCATCAGATTTTCGCGACATTTTTGGAAAAGATAATTTCTTTGTCGAAATAATGAACCATGACATCGAAGTAGAGAATCGTGTCAAAGGTGATTTGTTAAAGCTTGCGAAAGAGCTAGATATTCCGTTACTTGCCACCAACGATTTGCATTACACATACAAAGAAGATGCTCAAGCGCACGAAGTTTTGCTTTGTGTGCAATCGGGTTCAACGTTGGCAGACCCTAAGAGATTTAAATTTGAGGGTGATCAGTTCTATTTAAAGAGCGCCGCTGAGATGCGCGAACTCTTCAAGGACCATCCGGAATCTTGCGATAACACTTTGTTGATTGCAGAACGGGTTAACATAAAACTTCGTGAAGGTGAAAATTTGCTTCCGCAATTTCCAGTTCCTGCAGGCGAAACAGAGGATTCTTGGCTGGTAAAAGAAGCAGAAGCCGGTTTGTCTAGAATTTTCAATGGAAATGTTCCACATGAATATCAAGAGCGAATGCGCTTTGAACTTGATGTAATGAAGAAAATGGGATTTCCGGGTTACTTCTTAGTGGTTGCAGACTTAGTTAGTCATGCAAAGCGCTCGGGAATTCGAGTAGGTCCAGGTCGTGGCTCTGCAGCAGGTTCATTAGTTGCATATTCATTAGGCATAACTGGACTTGATCCAATCGAGCACGGATTACTTTTTGAGCGCTTTCTAAATCCAGAACGAATTTCAATGCCTGATATTGACTTGGATTTTGACGAACGTAGACGCTCTGAAATGATCAAGTATGCAACTGAGAAATATGGCGAAGACCGAGTTGCACAGATAATCACTTACGGCACCATCAAATCCAAGCAATCAATAAAAGATTCCACGCGAGTACTCGGATATCCATATGCAATAGGCGAGAAACTAACTAAAGCATTACCGCCTGCAATCATGGGTAAAGATATTTCTCTTGCTGGAGTTTTTGATCCTAAAGATCCAAGATATGGAGAAGCATCTGAATTTAGATCTCTTTATGAATCTGATCCTGATTCAAAACGAGTTGTTGACACTGCACGTGGATTAGAAGGACTTAAAAGACAGTGGGGAGTGCATGCAGCTGGTGTGATTCTCTCTCGCGAACCATTACTAAACGTGATTCCAATTCATCGTCGCGAAAATGATGGCGCCATCATTACCCAATTCGATATGGGTGCATGCGAAGCCACTGGTTTATTGAAAATGGATTTCTTAGGGCTTAGAAATCTATCTGTACTTGATGATGCCTTGCTAAATATTAAAACTAATAAAGGTATTGAAGTCGTACTTGAGGATTTAACTTTAGATGATAAGAAAACTTATGAATTATTAGCCAGAGGTGAAACGCTTGGTGTATTTCAATTAGATGGTGGGCCAATGCGCTCTCTGCTTAAATCTTTAGCGCCGGATCACTTTGGCGATATCTCCGCCGTTATCGCGCTTTATCGCCCGGGACCCATGGGCGAAAATGCACATAACAACTATGCAGATCGCAAAAATAAGCGTAAGCCAGTCGAACCTATACACCCAGATTTAGCGGATCCCTTGGCTGAAATTTTAGATGACACCTTCGGTTTAATTGTTTATCAAGAACAAGTTATGGCAATTGCACAGAAGGTTGCGGGATTTTCACTTGGTCGCGCTGATCTTTTGCGAAAAGCGATGGGTAAGAAAAATAAGGAGATTCTTGATAAAGAATATGTTCCTTTTGCCGAAGGCATGAAATCCAATGGGTTTAGTGATTCAGCAATAGATCGACTTTGGGAAACTCTAATTCCGTTCTCAGATTACGCATTTAATAGAGCTCACTCTGCGGGATACGGATTAGTTTCTTACTGGACTGCATATTTGAAAGCCAATTATCCAACCGAATATATGGCCGCGCTTTTGACCTCAGTTCGCGATGATAAAGATAAGTCTGCGCTATATCTCTCTGAATGCCGTCGCATGGGCATAAAAGTTCTGCCACCAGATGTCAATGAATCAAATGTCGAATATACCCCGCGTGGTGCTGATATCAGATTTGGTCTTGCGGCAATTAGGAATGTCGGCGAAGGAGTAGTTAACTTAATTATTAATGCCAGAGAATCTAAAGGAAAATTTATTTCTTTCGGAGAATTTCTTGCCAAAGTTGACGGTTCAGTTTGCAACAAAAAAACTATTGAATCACTCATCAAAGGTGGCGCTTTTGATTCCTTAAATCACACTCGCAAAGGTTTGATGGCAATACATTTAATGGCAATTGATTCGATATCGGAAAGCAAGCGCGCAGAAGCTATTGGGCAATTTGATTTATTTGGCAGCGCAAGTGAATCAGGTGTGGCAACCGTTGAATTAGATATCCCTAACGAAGAATGGGATAAATCAACATTACTTAATTACGAACGCGAGATGCTTGGTCTTTATGTTTCGGATCATCCACTATTAGGGGTCGAAGGAGTGTTGCGCTCAAATTCTGACATTTCAATCTCAGAATTGGCAGATGAAGAGAATGGCACAGATCGCACCGTAACCATTGCAGGATTAATTACGGGGGTCCAAAGAAAAGTTTCTAGGCAAGGAGCATCTTGGGCGATTGTTACTGTGGAAGATTTAGAAGGCTCAATTGAGGTTATGTTCTTCTCAAATACATACAATCAGTATGGAATGAGTCTCGTTGAAGATCGAGTTGTTAAAATTCGAGGTCGCGTAGATTGGCGAGATGAACAATTGCGTTTTACTGCAATGGAAATGACTGCAATTGACCTTACTAGTGGCCCGATTGGACCATTTACTGTGAATGCAAATTCAAATCAATTAACCCAACCGGTGATTGAGAGAATTAAAGAAACCTTGCGCATGCATCCTGGAAAACGTGAAGTACAACTCGTTGTGACTGACCAAGGTAAGACGACTACACATAAATTAAGTTTCCAAGTGACAGCTTCACCATCCCTTAGCGCTGATTTAAAGGCAATCCTTGGAGCGGACTGCGTAAAGTAGAATTACCCGGTGATTCGCCGTGTTGATTTAAGAGGTAAACGCCTCTCGAAATCAGAGATAAATAGCGTTATCCCGCGCGCTAAATTAGATGTAGTTGCGGCCATGGCTGCTGTAGCGCCAATTTTGGAACAGGTGCGAAACGGAAATGAATCAGATTTGCTGGCACTATCAATGAAATTTGATGGAATAGCGCCACAATCAGTTAGAGTTCCAAAAGCAGAGTTATCTAAAGCGCTAAAGAATTTAGACTCGAATGTTCTGGAATCACTGCAGATTGCAGCACAAAGAATTCGCAAAGTACACCAAGACCAAATCAGAGAAACGAAAATTTCAGAGGTTACATCTGGTGCAACTGTTACCGAAAAATGGATTCCAGTAGATCGAGTTGGTTTATATGTACCAGGTGGGCGTGCGGTTTATCCATCAAGCGTTTTGATGAATGTAATTCCAGCGCAGATTGCGAAAGTTCCTTCCATTGCAGTGGCTTCACCACCACAAGCAGATAACAATGGCTGGCCTAATGTAACTATTTTGGCAACCTGTGAGTTACTTGGAATTGATGAAGTTTATGCAATTGGCGGTGCACAAGCTGTTGCACTTTTTGCTTACGGAATGAATGGAGTCTGCGAAAAAGCGGACATGGTTACCGGACCAGGAAATATTTATGTAGCGGCCGCAAAGCGAGCACTAAGAGGTTTGATTGGAATAGATTCCGAAGCTGGACCTACTGAGATTGCAATTTTGGCAGATAAAACCGCTTTAGCTGCCGATGTCGCAACGGATTTAATAAGTCAAGCCGAACACGATGTCATCGCGGCTTCTGTATTGGTAACTGATTCTGAGGAATTAGCCAATAATGTTGAGGCAGAATTGAAACCTCGCGTAGCTAAGACCAAACATTCAGAACGTGTAGCAACTGCATTATCAAGTCAGCAATCTGCAATCGTATTAGTTGACAATATTCAACAGGGTTTGGATGTTGTTAATGCATACGCTGCCGAACACCTTGAAATTCAAACTTCAAATGCTAAGTTGGATGCGGCTCAAATTAGAAATGCTGGTGCAGTATTTATCGGGCGTTTCGCACCGGTTTCACTTGGCGATTATGCAGCGGGCTCAAATCATGTGCTCCCAACTGGCGGTTGCGCCTGCCATTCTTCAGGATTATCGGTGCAAACTTTCTTAAGAGGTATTCATTTAATTGAATACAACAAAGAAGCTTTTGATGAAATTTCACAGACCGTAATTACTTTGGCTAACGCGGAGGATTTGCCGGCACACGGTGAAGCAATCACAGTTAGGTATGAGAATGAGTAATTGGCCAAACTGGTTACCGCTTCGTGAGCAATTAAAACCACTAACACCTTATGGTGCGCCGCAAGTTTCGGCTACCGCCAGATTAAATACGAATGAAAACCCATACGGGCCAACCAAGGAATTGTCGGCTGCAATTGCAAAGCGCGTCGCAGAAGTTGCCGAAACCTTAAACCGTTATCCAGATCGTGATGCCATTAAATTACGGAAAGGTCTTGCTGATTACTTAAATACACAAAGTGGCATTCAATTAACTTTTGAGAACATTTGGGCCGCAAATGGAAGTAATGAAATTTTGCAATCAGTATTTTTGGCATTCGGCAGCGCTACTGCAATCGGATTTGTACCTTCATATTCAATGCATCCTTTAATCGGAAAAGTTGCAAACGTTGATTGGATTGAAGGAGAGCGTAATTCAGATTTTTCACTTAATATAAATATGGCAATCAAACAAATAAGTGAATTCAAGCCTGCGCTTACTTTTATCACTACTCCGAATAATCCCACTGGCAGTGCACTTTCTATCATTGAGATTGAAGAATTAGCAAAGGCCACGGCAAAAGTAAATGGCTTACTGGTTGTTGATGAAGCATATGCAGAGTTTTCCAAAGAGAAATCTGCAATAACTTTGATAGATAAATATCCAAATGTCTTAGTTAGCAGAACAATGTCTAAAGCATTTGCATTTGCTGGAGTCAGATTAGGTTATTTAGCTGCCAACAAAACGGTTGTTGATGCATTGCAATTAGTTCGACTTCCGTATCACTTATCTGCTATCACGCAGGCCGCGGCTGAGGTCGCTCTGGACTTTCAAGATCAGTTACTTGCAGAGGTCGCAAAATTGGCTACAGATCGAGAGGCGTTGGCAGTCGCACTTACAGATTTAGGATTAAAAGTGATTCCATCCGATGCCAATTTCATTCTTTTTACCGGATTTCAGCAGAGTTCACATGAGTTATGGGAAAAATTATTAGCCCAGGGCGTATTAATTCGCGATGTAGGATTAGCGGGTTATCTGCGTGTAACGATTGGCAATGATGCCGAGAATCAACAATTTTTATCGGCTTTGAAAGGCGCGCTATGAGAACAGCTCGGGTAGAGAGAACCACTAAAGAGTCTTCAGTGATGGTTGAATTAAATCTAGATGGCTCTGGTAACGTTTCAGTAGAAACTGGCGTTCCATTTTTTGATCACATGATGAGTCAGCTAGGAAAGCACTCAGGAATTGATTTAACCATCAAAACCAAGGGCGATGTAGAAGTCGATTCACATCACACTGTTGAAGATACTTCACTTGCATTTGGACAAGCACTTAGAGAAGCACTTGGTGATAAATCTGGAATTCGTCGATTTGGTGATGCCTTAGTTCCAATAGACGAATCACTTACGCAAGTTGCTATTGATTTATCTGGCCGTCCATATCTTGTTTACCGCCAACCCGAAATTGTGGAACTTATAGGTACTTTCGACACCTCATTAGGTAGACATATTTGGGAATCAATTGTTGCTGAGGCACGCATTGCAATTCACATCAGAGTGTTAGAAGGTCGCAACGCGCACCATGTTTTTGAATCTCAATTTAAAGCAGTAGCCCGTGCACTTCGTGATGCAATCAAATTAGATGGAGTGGCTGGGATTCCATCCACTAAGGGCACACTTTGATTGCAATTCTTGACTACGGGTCAGGAAATTTAAGATCAGCGCTACGCGCCTTTGAAACTACTGGACTTAAAGTTTCCTTAACTTCAGATCCTGATATCGCTGCCACAGCTGATGCCTTAGTGGTTCCGGGCGTAGGCGCATTTGGTGCATGCATGACTGGATTAAAAAGCGTAAACGGAGATCAAGTAATCAAATCAAGAGTTGCAACTGGAAAACCGACTTTAGGTATATGTGTGGGAATGCAGATCTTATTTGAAAATGGATTGGAACACGGCAACTTTGAAGGTGTAGGTGCACTTAAAGGAACTGTAGAGAAAATAAATTCTCCAGTCTTGCCGCATATGGGTTGGAATACTGTTGAAATTCACGGAACATCTAAGTTATTTAATGGAGTCGAGAGTGAGTCCTTCTATTTTGTGCACTCTTATGCGGTAAATAATTTCTCTGGTCAGAATTATGCAACCACTAACTTCCATGGAGAATTTATTGCAGCCCTTGAAGAAGGCTCGCTTAGCGCTACGCAATTCCACCCTGAAAAGAGTGGCGCTGCAGGATTACGTTTAATTAATAACTGGGTGGAGAGTTTATGAAATTAGAACTTTTGCCGGCAGTAGATGTCAAAGCAGGTCAAGCAGTCCGATTAGTGCAAGGTGAATTGGGCAGTGAATCCAACTACGGTTCACCACTTGAAGCTGCACTAGATTTTCAAAATGCTGGAGCAGAATGGATTCACTTAGTTGATTTAGATGCCGCTTTTGGAATCGGAAGTAATTCTGAATTGCTCGCAAATGTAATTAGCAAATTAGATATAAAAGTAGAACTTTCAGGTGGCATACGCGATGATGACTCCTTACGACGAGCGCTTAAAACTGGTTGCCGTCGGGTTAATTTGGGAACTGCTGCGTTAGAAAATCCAGAATGGACTGCAAAGGTGATAGCAGAGTTTGGTGATCGCATCGCAGTTGGTTTAGATGTTCGTGGTCGCACTTTGGCAGCACGTGGTTGGACCAAAGAAGGTGGAGATCTTTTTGAAACAATTGAAAGATTGGATTCAAATGGATGTGCTCGCTATGTAGTTACGGATGTAACTAAAGATGGCACGCTTAAGGGTCCAAATTTGGACTTATTGCGTAGCGTCTGCGCAGTAACCAAAGCGCCAATTGTGGCTTCGGGTGGTATCTCTTCGTTATCAGATATTCAAGAGCTGAAGAATTTAGTTGGAATTGGAGTGGAAGGCGCAATCATGGGTAAAGCGCTTTATGCAGGAGCATTCACTTTGGAAGATGCGTTAGAGGTAGCAAAATAATGGCGCTCTCAGTTCGAATTATTCCTTGTTTAGATGTAACAGATGGCAGAGTCGTGAAAGGTATCAATTTTGTTAATTTGGTTGATGCTGGAGATCCAACCGAATTGGCAAAAACTTATAACAACGAAGGCGCAGACGAACTCACATTTTTGGATATTTCAGCTACAAGTTCTGGTCGCGAAACTACTCTGGAAGTTGTCCGGCGCACTGCCGAAGAAGTTTTCATTCCACTTACAGTTGGTGGAGGCATTCGAAGCGTAGAAGATGTAAATCGATTGCTAAGAGCTGGGGCAGACAAAATTAGTATCAATACCGCTGCGATAAAGCGTCCAGAGCTAATTTCAGAGATTGCAAATAACTTCGGATCACAAGTTCTAGTTTTATCTGTCGATGCCAGACGCAAAGATGATAAGAAAGATCATAAGTATGAAGTGACTACTCATGGTGGCCGTGAAAGTGCTGGGATCAATGCCATTGAATGGATTAAGCAGGCATGCGATCTTGGAGTTGGTGAAATTTTGCTTAACTCAATGGATGCCGATGGCACCCAAGCAGGGTATGACCTAGAAATGATTTCAGATGTTAGAGCGATCTGCCCGGTTCCGCTGATTGCATCTGGTGGCGCAGGCAAATTGGAAGATTTTGCTAAAGCGCTTGATGTAGGTGCAGATGCGCTACTTGCGGCAAGTGTTTTCCACTTCGGAACTTTTAGAATCTCAGATGTCAAGAAGTACCTCAAGGAGCGCGGATATAACGTGCGCGAGAGCGCGATCAAGTAGGGCAAACTTTGACTGTGAATATTCCTACCGCCATTAAAGATGCGCTATCAAAAGGGCTGATTGCTGCAATTGCGCAGGATGCTGCAAATGGTGAGGTCCTGATGATTGCATGGATGAATGAGGAAGCGCTCTCTAAAACTTTGGAAACCAAACGTGCTACCTATTTCAGTCGTTCTCGTAATTCTTTATGGGTAAAAGGTGAGACTTCCGGACATTTCCAAGAAGTGATCTCAATAAATTTCGACTGTGATGCAGATGCAGTTTTGCTAAAGGTTAATCAAATAGGCGCTGCCTGCCACACAGGTAAGAGAAGTTGTTTTCATAATGAACTTAACTGAATTTCGCGAATATGCGAAGAGTTATAACGTAATCCCAGTTACTCGAAAATTATTAGCCGACGGCGAAACCCCAATTGGCGTATATCGCAAACTTGCGAAATTAAAAGCGAATACTTTCTTATTGGAATCTGCAGAACACGGTGGAGTTTGGTCTAGATACTCCTTTATAGGCGTGGCATCAGAGGCCACACTTACTGAAAAAGATGGCAAAGTTTTCTGGCGTGGTGTCATGCCTGCCGGTGCACCGGTTGGAGTTGAACCATTAGCAGCTTTACGCATGGCTGCCGCGCACTTGCGATCACCTCAAATTGATGGTGCGCCAACGCTTACTGGTGGCCTAGTCGGATACATGGCTTATGACAGCGTTAGACGACTTGAAAAACTTCCATCTATTTCCCATGATGATTTGAAAATTCCTGAGTTGGAATTTATGTTGACTTCAGATCTAGCAGTTATGGATCACGCAGAAGGCACTATTACCTTAATTGCAAATGTAATCAATTGGGATGGTAGCGATGAACGGGTTGATGAAGTATACGAATTGGCTGTGCAGCGTCTTGATCGCATGCAATCTGATTTACAAACTCCGCTTCCGGGCAATTTAGCTTTTGTAGATGAGAAGAGTGCCCCGAATTATCAAAGAAATACCTCTGAATCAGATTTTTATGCAAAAGTTGCGCGTGTTAAAGAAGAGATTAAATCTGGCGAAGCTTTTCAGGTAGTGATTTCTCAAAGATTTGCCACAGAATGCCAGGCTGAATCAATAGACGTTTATAGAATGCTGCGCTTGCATAATCCAAGTCCTTATATGTTCTACTTAAGATTTGAAGATGGTCTCGATGTGGTGGGTTCAAGTCCAGAAGCGCTCGTAAAGGTTACAAACGGCAAAGTAATGGTGCATCCAATTGCCGGAACTAGACGTCGCTCTGATTCTCCAGAACAAGATGAGAAAATTGCACAAGAGCTACTTGCTGATCCTAAGGAGCGAGCAGAACATTTAATGTTAGTAGATCTTGGTAGAAATGATCTGGGCCGTGTATGTAATCCAGGAAGTGTTGAAGTTGTTGAATTTATGAATATTGAACGTTTTTCACATGTGATGCATATTGTTTCTACTGTCACGGGTGAGTTATCAAAAGAGAAGTCACCAATAGATGCACTCTTTTCGACTTTTCCTGCAGGAACTTTATCCGGCGCTCCTAAACCACGAGCTATGGAAATTATTGAAGAGTTAGAACCGAGTCGACGTGGTTTATACGGTGGAGCGCTTGGATATATAGATTTCCGGGGAAATATCGATACTTGTATCGCAATTCGTACTGCTGTTATAAAAGAAGGTAAAGCTTATGTGCAAGCAGGCGCAGGTATCGTGGCCGATTCAGATGCAGAAGCTGAAAACCAAGAATGTATAAATAAAGCTGCTGCAGTGCTTGGTGCAGTCAATGCAGCGAATAATTTAAGAGTAGCTAAATGAAAGATTTTCTTGGATTCCTGATTACCACTGGGGTGACACTAATTTTTATTGTATTCATCGGAAGCAAACGTAAAAAAAGTTCAAGATACGAACGTTCGCCGCATGCTTCTAATGATTGGCAAAAATTAGATAACGGAATTGATCCAACTAAATGAGCGTACTAGATTCAATAATTGAAGGGGTACGCGAAGATTTAGCAGCACGCCGTTTGCCGCTCTCAAAACTGCATGAATTAATGGAGGCTGCGCCACTACCAATCTTGCCGAAATTTCCTTCTGATCAAATATCGGTGATCGCCGAAGTAAAACGTAAATCTCCAAGCAAAGGTGATTTGGCACAGATTCCAGAACCAGCAAAGTTGGCATCTCAATATCAGCAAGCGGGCGCAACTGCGGTTTCAGTATTAACCGAACGTCGTAGATTCAACGGTTCGTTGGAAGATTTTGATGCCGTCCGAAAAGAGATTACGTTGCCTATGCTTAGAAAAGATTTCATGGTGGATGAATATCAATTCTATGAAGCTCGAGCGCATGGCGCCGATATTGTGCTACTAATTGTGGCAGGCTTATCAAAATCTCAATTAAGTGATTATTTTGCATTAGCTACAGAACTGGGTATGAAATCTTTAATAGAAGTTCATACCAACGATGAATTAGAAGCGGCTATGGAGATTAATCCAGAGATTATTGGCGTTAATTCCAGAAATTTAAAAACGTTGGAAGTTGACACGACTACTTTTAAAGAATTGATTCCAAGAATCCCTGCAGAGTTAACCAAAGTGGCAGAGTCTGGAATCTCATCTCGAGCCGATGTGATCTATGCACAATCGGCAGGTGCAAATGTGATTTTGGTCGGCGAGGCTCTGGTGAAAGCGGGCGATCCGATTTTGAGTATGCATGAACTACTCGGCGCAAAGTAAGATGCCGACTATGAATTTTGATGGTCACTTTGGTCAATACGGTGGCCGCTTTGTGCCAGAGGCTTTAATTCCAGCGCTAGATGAATTAGCGGCTGCATTTGAAGCTGCAAAAATTGATCCTGAATTTCAAGCTGAATTAGATCAACTACATAAAACTTATTCCGGTCGTCCATCAATTTTGACTGATGCTAAGAGATTTTCAGAGTATTGCGGTGGTGCACGCATTCTGCTCAAGCGTGAAGATTTAAACCACACTGGTTCACATAAAATTAATAATGTACTTGGCCAAGCGCTGCTTACTAAACGAATGGGTAAACCAAGAATTATTGCTGAAACAGGCGCGGGCCAACATGGAGTGGCATCTGCAACTGCGGCCGCACTACTAGGTCTTGAGTGCGTTGTTTATATGGGAGAAGAGGACACTAAGCGACAAGCACTAAATGTTGCTCGTATGAAATTACTAGGCGCCAAAGTTGTTCCTGTAACTTCGGGATCAAAAACCCTAAAAGATGCAATCAACGAAGCCATGCGGGATTGGGTAACTAATGTGGAAACAACTCATTATTTACTTGGCACTGTCGCTGGTCCGCATCCATTTCCAGAAATGGTCAGAGATTTTCACAAGATTATTGGCGAAGAATCGCGCCAACAGGTTTTAGATTTAACTGGCAAGTTACCTGATGCAGTTTTAGCGTGCGTAGGCGGCGGTTCAAATGCAATTGGTATTTTCCACCGATTTATCACTGATGAAAAGGTTAGATTAATTGGTCTTGAAGCTGGCGGCGACGGAATCGAAACTGGACGCCATGCATCTTCTATTAGTGGCGGCAGCGTAGGCGTATTACATGGTACGCGCACTTATGTTTTGCAGGATGCAAATGGTCAAACTGTCGAATCACATTCAATTAGCGCTGGTCTTGATTATCCAGGTGTCGGACCAGAACATGCGATATTAAATGACACTGGTCGCGCCGAATATAGATCAATCACAGACGCAGAAGCAATGGAAGCGTTCTCATTGCTCTGCAAGACTGAAGGAATTATTCCTGCCATTGAAACGGCACATGCGCTTGCCGGTGCGATAAAAATTGGTAAAGAGTTAGGTCCTGATGCCATCATTTTGATTAATCTCTCTGGTCGCGGCGATAAAGATGTACAGACCGCAGCGAAATATTTTGGAATTCCACTCGAATGACAGCGCTAGATAAGTTATTCGAAACACCTGGCGCTAAATTAATTGGATATGTTCCAGCTGGATTTCCAACTATTGACGGTGCAAAACAAATTATCAAAGCTATGGTTGATGGTGGAGTAGATGCCATTGAAGTTGGTTTTCCGTATAGCGATCCAGTAATGGATGGTCCTACGATTCAAGCAGCGGCTGACAGATCACTGGCAAATGGCACAAATGCAAGTGATGTTATGGATACTTTGAAATTTGCAGCTTCGCTGGTACCTGCCGTAATCATGAGTTATTGGAATCCAATTGAAAAATATGGTGTAGATAAGTTTGCGTCAGATATGGCTGCAGTTGGGGGAAGTGGCACTATTACGCCAGATTTAACCATTGATGAAGCAGAGGCTTGGCTGAATTCATGTCAAGCTAATTCTTTAAATTCAATTTTTGTAATTGCACCAAGCACAAACGATGTTCGACTTGAAAAAGTTCTTAGCCATTGTGGTGGATTTGTTTATGCCGCCTCTTTAATGGGAGTAACTGGTGCCCGCGCTGAAGTTTCTGATGCCGCAAAAATTTTGGTGGAGCGCGCGAGGAAATTATCTAATCTACCCATTTCAGTTGGATTGGGAGTATCTACTCCCGAACAAGCTGCGGGCGTAGCCAAGTATGCGGACGGAGTAATAGTCGGTAGCGCATTTATTAATGCAGTACAGCAAGCGCCTGACCTAGAAACTGGGCTGGCTGCAGTGAAAAAGTTAGCCCAGCAACTTAAGGCCGGTATTGCTGGATAAGATTCAGGCTAGATTACATAATCGAAAGGCAAGAAATGGCAACTCCGAAAAAAGACAACGTAACTAGAAATTTAGTTATTGGAATGATTGCACTAGTTGTGCTAGTCACCGTCGGTGTCTCATTTACGAGCAATAAATCAAAAGAGAATGCGGCAACGCCAGCATCCGTTGATAAGACCGAAGGTTATGGAATTGTCTTTAATAAGGGTGTAACGGGAGTGCCAAAGGTGGATATTTGGGAAGATTTTCAATGCCCAGTATGTCGAGATTTTGAAGCAGTGAACAATAAACAAATCAAAGAATGGATCGACGGCAAAAAAATTGTGGCAGTGTTTCATCCATTGTCATTTATTGGAGCTGAATCGGCCTACATGGCCAACGCCGCAGCTTGTTCGGCTGATGAAGGTAAATTTCTACAATTCCATGAAGCTCTTTATGCCAATCAAGCATCGACCGAGAATTCTGGTCAATGGAACTCTGCATCTTTGATTGCGCTCGGTGCAAATTTGGGAATCTCATCTAAATCATTTACTGATTGTGTTTCAAATGCGAAATACCAGGATTGGGTAACCAATGTGGCAAATGACGGTCAGAAAAAGAATATAAATTCAACCCCAACTGTCTTGATAAATGGCAAAGAGATTGAACGAACTCAAGCAAATTATTTTGATGCTAATACCTTCTCTAAGTTGGTATTTAAGAAGTAATTGATAGCTCGATACATTCCGACTCCATCAGTAGCTCAATTTACTGTTGGACCATTTACTATTCACGCTTATGCATTATGCATAATTTTGGGAGTCACTGCTGCAATCTGGATTTCAAATAAACGTTATCTTGCAGCAGGCGGATCGCCTCACGTAATTAGCGATTTGGCTATTTGGGTAGTCCCTTCCGGAGTTATCGGTGCGCGTATCTATCATGTAATAACTTCACCAGAATATTTCTTTGGCGCAAATGGAAATTTGAGCGATATTTACAAGATTTGGGAAGGTGGCTTAGGTATCTGGGGAGCTATCGCCGGTGGTGTTTTAGTTGCTTATTGGAAATATAACCGAGAACTTTCTTTTGCGACTCTTTTAGATGTGATGGCTCCAGGTTTGTTAATTGCACAAGGAATTGGCAGATTTGGAAATTGGTTTAATGCTGAGTTATATGGAAGCCCAACTACTTTGCCATGGGCACTGCAACTGCCAGACGGAATGACCTATCACCCCACGTTTCTATACGAAGCAATATGCAATTTTGCATTAGCGATTTTTTTGATCAAGAGAACTGATAAATATTCTCCAGGTTCAATATTTTCAATTTATGTGGCGGGTTATTGCACTTATAGATTCTTCATAGAGGGTATTCGTATAGATAACGCGCATGCTTTCCTAGGACTACGACTTAATCAGTGGGTGAGTTTGATAATAGGCGGGGTGGCGCTAGTTAAATTACGGAAACTTAATGCTACAAAGGATATTATTTAAAGTATGCCATTGAATGAAACAATGCGTCGAAACCAAGAGCATCGCGCGCATCGAGCTGGTTGGTTACGTGCCGCGGTATTAGGTGTAAATGATGGATTGGTATCAACCGCTTCACTAATGGTTGGCGTATCGGCTGCGATGCAGAGCGACAGCGTAATTTTAACTACCGGCCTTGCAGGAATTGCTGCTGGCGCACTTTCAATGGCAGTTGGAGAATATGTTTCAGTTCGTTCCCAAGTTGACATTGAAGAATCTGATCGCGCATTAGAAGAAGATCAACATGCAACCAACCCGGAAGGCGAATTTTTAGAGTTGGTGCAGATTTACATGAAGCGTGGCCTTAATGAAGATTTAGCAAAACAGGTAGCAGAGCAGATGCATGCGCATAATGCGATAGAAACACATTTAAGAGATGAGTTAGGGCAATTCGAACATACAATGGCTCGTCCGGTTCAAGCATCCATTGCATCAGCACTGAGTTTTACTACCGGCGGATTAATTCCATTTCTTGCTTTCTATCTTCCATTTATTGAAAACAATGCGGTTCGTATTACAGCGGTAACAATCGTTGGCTTGACAATGGCCGGCTATTTATCTGCAAAGATCGCAGGTACCCATTTGGTCAAAGCAACCGCACGCGTAGTAATTGGTGGCATCATCGGCATGGTGATTACCGGCGCTATCGGAGCGTTTGCGCACACCGTTGGCCTCTAGCCATACCAAATCCATACCAAATCCATACCAAATCCATACCA
>CAYYFI010000005.1:37559-45309 GCA_964471265.1 uncultured Actinomycetes bacterium
CCATACCAAATCCATACCAAATCCATACCAAATCCATACCATATGGCGAGAATGTGGCTAATACCTACTAGTAATCTCTAGAAATCTTTACCGCTTTTCGCCTGCTTGTTGCTAATCTTTTGCACTCATCAGGGCCAAGGTCGTCCCATCGCTATTAATTAGAGGGGGCTCTGGAATGCTTTCAAAAAATTTCCCAGCAGCACAAGGACTTTACGATCCTGCCAACGAACATGACGCCTGCGGCGTTGCGATGGTTGCCACTCTTAAGCGTGAAGCTGAACATGAAATAGTTCAAAAAGCGCTGCGCGCACTTGAAAACATGGAACACCGCGGTGCCACAGGCGCAGATCCAGATACCGGAGATGGAGCTGGAATTTTAATTCGCATACCTGATGAATTTTTTCGTTCAATTGTAGATTTTAAATTGCCAGATGCTGGTAAATATGCAGTAGGTATTGCATTTATCGAACCAGGTGCAAACGTGCATTCTGAAATTGAAAAAATAGCAGCGGAAGAGAATTTAAGTATCTTGGGATGGCGAAAAGTGCCTACCGATGCAAAAACTTTAGGTAAAACTGCAGTGAATGTAATGCCTAAATTTGAACAACTATTTATTGCTGGCAAAAATGGGGAATCTGGCATCGAACTTGATCGAATGGCTTTCTGTCTTCGCAAGAGAATTGAACACTCGCTTCCGATTTATTTCTCATCATTATCTACCTCCACAATTGTTTATAAGGGAATGCTCACAACTGCACAATTAAGTCAGTTCTATCCTGAACTAAATGATCCAAAAGTTAAATCACCTTTAGCAATTGTTCACTCTCGTTTTTCAACAAACACTTTTCCATCCTGGCAGTTATCCCACCCATATAGATTTATTGCTCATAACGGTGAAATCAACACCGTAAAAGGAAATCGAAATTGGATGCGTGCTCGTGAAGAGTTGCTTGAGTCCGATTTAATTCCTGGAGATTTAGAACGTATTTTTCCAATTGTAGATATGACGGGTTCAGACTCAGCCTCCTTTGATGAAGTTTTAGAATTGCTTTACTTGGGTGGCCGTTCATTGCCCCATGCAATGTTGATGATGATTCCAGAGGCGTGGGAGAACCACACTTCAATGCCTAAAAACCGCAAAGATTTTTACGCATTTCACGCGGCGCTCATGGAAGCTTGGGATGGTCCAGCATGTGTGACTTTCACTGATGGTAAGCAAGTAGGAGCGGTACTTGATCGAAATGGACTTCGTCCTTCGAGATTCTGGGTAACTGAAGATGGATATGTAGTTTTGGCATCAGAAGTTGGAGTACTTGATATTCCACAAGAGAAAGTAGCTCGTAAAGGGCGTTTGCAACCTGGCAAGATGTTCTTAGTTGATATTGAAGCTGGCCGAATAATTGAAGATGATGAAATTAAAGATTCTTTAGCAAATGCGCATCCATACGGTAAGTGGGTCGAAGAAGGAATGATTCGTTTAAAGGATCTACCAGATCGCGAACATATTATTTATCCGCATGCTTCAGTAGTGAGACGTCAAAAAGCATTTGGTTATACCGAAGAAGAAATTCGCGTAATCATCACTCCGATGGCTAACAATGGCGCAGAGCCACTTGGTTCTATGGGTACTGATACGCCAATAGCTGCACTCTCTGAAAAACCACGTTTAATGTTTGATTACTTCTCACAATTATTTGCGCAAGTTACTAATCCACCACTTGATGCGATTCGTGAAGAGTTAGTCACCTCTTTAGGTTCCGCAGTTGGACCTGAATGGAATTTATTGGATCCAGGACCAAATTCTTGTCGTCAAGTAGGTATTGCTTTTCCCGTGATTGATAATGATGAATTAGCAAAATTGATTCATGCAAATGTTGATGGGGATTATCCAGGACTGGAATCTTATGTTGTAAGAGCGCTCTTTCCAGTTGAAGCCGATGGTTCGGGACTTCGAAAGCGAATTGAAGAGATTAAAAAGGAAGTCTCTAACGCAATTGAAAATGGCGCCAGAATTATTGTGCTTTCAGATCGCGATGGTGATGCAGATAATGCACCAATTCCATCGTTATTACTAACTGCGGCAATTCATCATCATCTAATTCGAGAAAAATCACGCACTAAAGTTGGTTTAATTGTCGAAGCCGGAGATGTCCGAGAAGTGCACCACGTAGCTTTATTGATTGGTTATGGAGCCGGAGCAGTAAATCCATATCTTGCAATGGAAACTGCTGAAGATTTAGTGAATCAAGGAGTTATAACTGGAATTTCTGCTGAGAAAGCAGTTAAAAATTTAATTAAGTCTCTGGGCAAAGGTGTGCTTAAAGTTATGTCGAAGATGGGCATTTCAACCATTGCTTCATATACCGGTGCGCAAGTTTTTGAGGCCATTGGACTTTCTCAAGAATTAGTAGATGAATTCTTCACAGGTACCACATCGCGATTAGGTGGCATCACTTTAGATACAGTGGCAACTGAAGTAACCAAGCGACATCATGTGGCATATCCACCGGGTGGCGAGATTCCGGGTGCCAAACGTTTATCAATCGGCGGCGAATATCAATGGCGCCGAGAAGGTGAACCACATTTATTTGATCCAGAAACTGTATTTACTCTGCAACATTCAACTCGCAATAAGCGTTTTGATGTATTCAAGAGATACACAACGCGTGTCGATGAGCAAAGTAAGCGTTTGATGACGCTTCGCGGACTATTTAAATTTCAAGAAGGAATCAGACCAGCAATTTCAATTGATGAAGTAGAACCAATTTCTGAAATTGTAAAGCGTTTTTCAACTGGAGCGATGAGTTTTGGTTCGGTTTCTCAAGAAGTACATGAAACATTAGCCATCGCAATGAATCGCCTAGGTGGTAAGTCAAATACCGGAGAAGGCGGCGAAGATCCTGCGCGCTTTACTCCGCTACCAAACGGCGATTCCAAAAGATCTGCAATCAAACAAGTAGCTTCAGGACGATTCGGTGTTACTAGTGAATATTTAGTTAATTCTGACGATATCCAAATTAAAATCGCACAAGGTGCAAAGCCAGGAGAGGGAGGTCAGTTACCTGGAAATAAAGTTTATCCATGGGTGGCTAAAGTCAGACACTCAACCACTGGCGTCGGTTTAATTTCACCTCCACCTCATCACGACATTTACTCCATTGAAGATTTAGCGCAATTAATTCACGATTTGAAGAATGCAAATAAGAACGCACGAGTGCATGTAAAGCTAGTAGCAGAAGTAGGCGTGGGAACCGTCGCAGCTGGTGTCTCAAAAGCTCATGCGGATGTGGTGCTAATTTCTGGCCACGATGGTGGTACTGGTGCTTCGCCATTAACTTCATTAAAGCATGCAGGCGCTCCGTGGGAGTTAGGTTTAGCTGAAACCCAACAGACACTTTTACTAAATCGTTTGCGCGATCGAATTGTGGTGCAGACAGATGGCCAATTAAAGACTGGACGAGATGTAGTAATTGCAGCGCTGCTTGGTGCAGAAGAATTTGGATTCGCAACCGCACCGCTCGTGGTTTCTGGTTGCATCATGATGCGTGTGTGCCATTTAGATACTTGTCCAGTTGGCGTGGCTACACAAAATCCAGATCTTCGTGCCAAGTTCACCGGCAAACCAGAGTTTGTGGAAACTTTCTTTGAATATATTGCGCAAGAAGTTCGAGAGCTTTTAGCGCAACTTGGCTTTAGAAGTATCCAAGAAGCAGTGGGCCATGTGGAATTTTTGGATACCAGAGCTGCGGTCGATCACTGGAAGGCAAGTGGACTTGATCTTTCACCATTGTTAGTACGTCCTGAAGTTGATTCACCACTTCATAACACCACCGAACAAGATCATGGTTTAGCGGCAGCTTTAGATAACAAGTTAATCGAACTATCTAGTGCTGCACTGGAAAAAGGCGAACGAGTAAATATTGATCTACCAGTCAGAAATGTAAATCGAACTGTCGGAACAATGTTAGGCGCAGAAATTACTCGCAAATATAAAGGTGCAGGTTTGCCGGCGGACACAATTAATGTGGTTCTACATGGCTCAGCCGGTCAATCTTTAGGTGCATTTATTCCAAGTGGTTTAACGATTCGTTTATATGGTGATAGCAATGATTATGTTGGCAAGGGTATATCTGGCGGTCGGGTAATAGTTCGTCCTGATGAGAAAGCTAAATTTAAATCTGAAGAGAATGTAATTGCCGGAAACGTAATTGGTTACGGCGCAACAAGCGGAGAAATCTTTGTTCGCGGAATAGTCGGAGAACGATTCTGTGTACGTAACTCTGGCGCAACTGCAGTCACTGAAGGTGTTGGTGATCACGCACTGGAATACATGACCGGAGGGCGAGTAGTAATTCTTGGTCGCACTGGTCGAAATTTGGCAGCAGGTATGTCCGGTGGAGTGGCATATGTGTTGGATCTAAAACCGGAACTGGTTAATACCGAATTAGTGGATTTATTACCGGTTGATCCAGAGCGCGAAGTTGAATTGCAAACAATTCTCTCAAAGTTTGCTGCCGACACCGGATCTGAAGTTGCTGCTGCATTACTCAAAAATTGGGATATTTCGAGATTTACATTGGTATTACCTAGAGATTATGCAAAAGTTTTAGCTGCGATTGCAGAGGCAAAATCCAATGGTCTAAGTGCTGACGAAGTGGATAAGTATGTAATGGAGGCGATTGCAAATGGGTGATCCAAGAGGATTTATTAAGCAGCAGCGCGAAACTCCAAAACGACGTCCGGTTGATGTTCGTATCATGGATTGGAAAGAAGTTTATGAACCACAATCCATGGAACATCTTCGTACTCAAGCATCTAGATGCATGGATTGCGGAATTCCGTTCTGTCACTCTGGATGCCCACTTGGCAACTTAATTCCAGAGTGGAATGACCTGGTTTATCGTGGTGATTTAAATTCTGCTATTGATCGTTTGCATGCAACAAATAATTTTCCAGAATTCACGGGTCGGCTCTGTCCAGCACCTTGCGAAACTGCTTGCGTAGTAGGAATTAATCGTGAAGCAGTAACTATCAAACAAGTAGAACTTCGAACGGTTGAAGAGGCATGGGGTAGTGATTCCATTAAGCCTTTAGTTCCATCGCGTTTAAGTGGTAAAACAGTTGCAGTAATTGGTTCTGGACCATCTGGATTAGCCGCCGCTCAACAATTAACTCGTGCCGGTCATACTGTTGCAGTTTACGAACGCGCTGAAAAAATTGGTGGTTTGCTGCGCTATGGAATTCCAGAATTTAAAATGGAGAAATATGTAATTGATCGTCGCTTGCAACAGATGGAAAAGGAAGGTACTCGTTTCCGTCCAGGCGTAAATGTAGGCGAAGAATTAACTGGCGAAGATTTACGTCGAAAATACGATGCAATTGTGCTTGCAGTAGGTGCTACCCAATGGCGAGATCTAAATATTCCTGGTCGTGAATTAAAAGGTGTTTACCAAGCAATGGAGTATCTGCCATGGGGAAACAAACAAGGTTTAGGAGAAGTCACAAATCCACCAATCAATGTTGAAGGAAAGCATGTTGTGGTTATTGGTGGTGGCGATACCGGAGCAGATTGTTTAGGAACAGCCATTCGACAAAAGGCAGCTTCTGTAACGCAATTAGAAATTATGCCAAGACCATCAGATGAACGACCATCGTCTCAACCATGGCCAACCTACCCAATGATCTATCGAGTTTCGAGCGCTCACGAAGAACTAGACAATCGAGTCTTTAGCGTGAACACTCAAGAATTTGTTGGAGATGGAAATGGAAATCTCAAAGCGCTCAAGATTGTGGAAGTGAAATTTGAAAACGGAAAATTTGAAGCAGTACCTGGTAGCGAACAAGAAATACCAGCAAACTTTGTTTTCATGGCGATGGGTTTTACTGGTCCTGAGAAATCTCCGCTACTTTCACAATTGGAAGTTGAACTAGATGAACGAGGAAATATCAAACGAGATGAGAATTTCCAAAGTAGCCAAGAGGGCATCTTCGTTGCTGGCGATGCTGGTCGCGGACAATCACTTATCGTTTGGGCCATCGCCGAAGGGCGCAGCGCTGCAGCTGCTGTTGATCGCTACCTAAGCGGAAGCACACAACTTCCTGCAGTTATAGAACCAACTGCACGTCCACTTACAGTTTAAGATTTAGGCTATATCAGGTCTAATCAGGTCTAATTAAGAGAGATGAGAATTATGCGTCGCGCCAAGATTGTTTGCACTATGGGACCTGCAGTTGAATCACCGGATCGAGTCAAACTTTTGATTGAAGCAGGCATGAACATGGCGCGATTAAATCTCTCACATGGCAGCTATGAGGAACATCAATTTCGTTTAGATAATGTGCGTAACGCAGCAAAAGCAGCGAAAGTACCGGTTGCAGTATTAGTTGACTTACAAGGGCCAAAGATTCGCTTAGGTCGTTTTGCTGACGGACCACATGATTTAGCTCGTGGTGATATTTTCACAATTACTACTGATGAAATCCAAGGAACCAAGGAACGAGTTAGTACTACATTTAAAGGGCTTCCAGGTGACTGTAAGCCAGGCGACAGATTATTAATTGATGATGGAAAAGTTTCAGTAGAAGTAATTGAAGTTAAAGGTAACGACGTAATTACAAAGTGCGTAGAACCAGGCGCGGTTTCAAATAATAAAGGAATCAATCTGCCAGGTGTAGCGGTTTCAGTTCCGGCGCTCTCTGATAAAGATAAAGAGGACTTGCGTTGGGGACTTCGCGCAGGTGTTGATTTCATAGCGCTCTCTTTTGTGCGCGATGCCAAAGATATAAAAGATGTACATGCAATCATGGATGAAGTTGGAATTCGACTTCCGGTAATTGCCAAAATTGAAAAGCCGCAAGCGGTACAGAATTTGGAAGAAATAGTGGATGCATTTGATGGCATCATGGTTGCGCGTGGTGATCTTGGAGTTGAGCTACCAATTGAAGAGGTGCCGTTAGTACAAAAGCGTTGCGTAGCGCTAGCTCGCTCTGCAGCCAAACCCGTTATTGTGGCAACTCAGATGCTTGATTCAATGATTACAAACAGCACCCCAACTCGCGCTGAAGCTACGGACTGTGCAAACGCGGTATTGGATGGCGCTGATGCGCTTATGCTTTCTGGAGAAACTTCGGTAGGTGAATTTGCAATTGAGGCAGTTCAAACAATGGCGCGCATCATTTCGCATACAGAAAACAATGCGCTGGATCGAATTGCACCACTTGATAAGAGCGCCCAACCAACCACTAAGGGTGGCGCAATAACAAAAGCCGCAACAGAAGTCGGGGCAATTGTTGGCGCCAAATACATGATTGCATTTACCGAAAGTGGCGAATCAGCCCGCAGAATGGCCATGTTTAGAAGTCCAATTCCGATTTTGGCGTTAACTCCGAATGAAGCTACTTACAACCGCTTAGCCCTTTCCTGGGGTGTACAACCAGGAATTGTTCCTACCGTTGCACACACTGACGAAATGGTTAAACAGGTTGATCAATGGTTAATTGAGCATGGAGAAGCAAAGGTAGGAGATCCGGTGGTAATTGTTGCTGGTGCACCTCCAGGAATTCCAGGTTCAACAAACGCGCTACGCGTTCACGTAATCGGTGATGCAGTTGGCGGCCGTGCTGCGGCTTATCGTTCCTAATTTAAATAAATTTATCTAAATTTAGATAAATTTAACTTAATTTAACTTAATTTCGTTTTAACCTATATTGCTTATAAACTTCGCATGTAATTTCGCCTCGGTACTCCAAC